>DAOVLS010000381.1 GCA_030631125.1 Planctomycetales bacterium | reverse complement strand
CTTCAGTCGGTTCGCCGGCGCCGGCGATCGTTACATCATTCAACACCACCGTTACAAGCACGACGGAATGTTCTTCGTCCCAGACGCCTCGGACATACGCACTCTTTGCCCAAAAGCGGCGTTCGAGCCGATGCCCACTGTACTGGCGAACGAGAACGGAGCGGAGTTCGGGCTTGTCCGGCGAAGGCCGGGTCGAAGCGTCCGACGTCGGCGGGGTTCGCAGACGCACCTCACGGCCTTCGTGCAGAGACGCTTCAGTCGCCTCTATCACGATTCGCTCGGGTTCGGCCTTGACGCTAGAAGGAATGAACTCCCGAAGGGACTCGTATTTGCCGCCGGTTTCGATTCGGCGGATGACATCCCTGTAAAAATTCTGGATGCACACTTCACGTTTGATTTTGACGATTTCTTTTTGCACGATGGGGCAACTCTTGGGGTCCGCCCATGTTTGACAAAGCTTGGTCCAGTCGTAGAATTTCGGCTCGTCTTTCATACTCGGCAGGTCGCCGCGACGAAGCCTGGCGGCATCGGCCATAGTTACATATCCGCCGCCCTGGCTGAGAAGGGTAGGATTAGTCGGATGAAATTTCACGAACATCTCACCGTTACGCTCGACGAATTCAAGTTCGGCGCTGGCGGCCACCAGGCACTTGACGTCGTCGGGGTCGGAGTAATCCACGCCCACTACGCCTTCGACCCATCCGCTGTCGGGGTCAACCCGGTCGGCGTGAAACAGACGTTTGGAGTAATCGACATATCGCTTCTTCTTAAGCCTGTAATAAACTATCTGCTTGAGGTTCTTCTTTATCGTGGCTTCCGAGGCCAATAGAAGTTTCGGCGCGACGTAAAGCCCCAGAACCAGCGTAATGATCGAGACGACCACTCCAAGCCAGATCGCCGGCGCCAGTAGTGAGAGGGCGTGTATTCCACTTGCCCGGCAGGCCATCAGTTCATTATCCCGACTGAAACGACCATAGACAATAGTGGCTGCGAACAGCGCCGCAATCGGAAGCGTCAGCGAGAACATCACAGGCATGATATACCCGAACATCTTCAGCGCCTGGCCGCTGCTCATTCCCTGCTCGCGCAGCGGCTCAATGACGGCAAAGATCGTTATCACCAGCGTGAACGCCACCGTCGCCATTCCGGTGGCCTTGGCAAGGTCCCTGCCAAGATAGACTCTAAGTGTCTTCACGCTCGCTCCACTTTCCGGGCGAACTCCGCGTCGGCCGGTATGTAATTCCCGCCGCCCAGGTTTCGAATAGCGCAGGCCAGGCGGGCGACCCCTTCGCAAATCGCCGGTTCATCCACCGTTGCGAAGGTCAGGCGCATGTGGTTTCGTTCGGGACGGCGGCGGGGGTCGGGGCCGTAGCAATACTCGCCCGGAACATACACAACACCCTCCGCCAGCGCCGCTTCAAACAACCTGCCTCCGGGACCCGTGTCAATCCACTTCGGCAGCGTAAGGTACACGTACAGCCCCCCGGCGGGCGTGGTCCAGCAGGTCCGATCAGGCTCGAAATCGCCAAGATTCTCCTGAAGCGCCGCCAGTATCGCGTCACGCTTCGCCCGGTAACGCCGGCGAAGCATTTCAACCTGCTCGGCATAAGCGCCGCTCTGCATCGCCAGAAGCAAAACGTGCTGCGTGAAATTGCAGGAGCCGAAATCGTGACAGGCCTTCTGGTTCAGCACCGCCTCGACCAACTCGTCGGGGGCAATCGCATATCCCGTCTTCAGACCCGGCGAGAAAGACTTGCTGAACGTCTGGGCCAGCACCACCTGGGCGTTGTCGGACTCATAACTCTTTATGCTTCGCGGGGCTGTGCCTTCGCAACCCAACTCCCGGTAGGCGGCGTCTTCCAGTATGCAGATTCGATGGTCTCTCGAATAAGACCGAACGACTTCCAGTAATCGCTCCCGCCGGTCCGGGCAAAGCGTTATTCCGGTCGGGTTCTGGTAGTAATCGCAGAGGTACACGATTTTAACCCGCTGAAGGTCGCCGCTGCGCTTGAGTTCCTCAAGCGTCGCGGCGAGCGACTCGACGCTCATACCGTCGTCATCCATCTCGACGGCGCGGACCGACGCGCCCAGGCTCATCAGCAAACCGGTATAGACGAAATAACTGGGCCATTCGGTGATAACGATATCGCCCGGATCGACGAGGATGTCGGTGATGATGTACAGCAACTGCTGCGAACCGGAGCCGATAATCACGTTATCCGGCGTAAGGGCGAGGTCTTCAGGCCTGACGCCGTCCAGTTCGCAGACGTGGTGGAGGATCGCTTTGCGAAGTTCGACCAGACCGGCCGTCGTCCCGTATTGCAGGGCTTTTTGACCGGCAGACCCGTCGGTGAGTATCTCGCCGGTTAGTCGCCCCACCTCGCTTATCGGAAGCGTCTGGTCATCCACCAGACCCGCCGCAAGCGAAATTACGTTCTTGTTACGAACGGCCAGGTCCACAAGGGAACTGATAGGCTGGGTCGTCGTGCGCCCCGCCCTGGCGGAAAATCGAAATTTCGGCCTGCCGCTCGTCATTGTCCTGTAGTAACTCCAATGCGAAAGTCTAGTTGCCCGACCGGTCCTGTCAAGCCTCGAAGCGATTGACTGGTGCTTGACACAGCCCGATGCGTCGGAACAATCAAGTAATCAGACACTATGTTATCCTTCGTCCCCGACATTTTCCGTTGTATCTTTCATCTCCTCTGGCCGGAGACTTGCACCGGGTGCGGCTGCGGCGACGAGGTGCGCGGAGGTCTCTGCGCGAGTTGCAGCCGGGAGTTGCTGTCCCTTGCCGCCCTGAATTACTGCCCGCGATGCGGCGCGACTGTCGGGCCGGGAATCCACGCCGACGAGGACGGATGCTACGAATGCCCGTCCACGATGCCGAGATTCAACCATCTGGTCCGCGTCAGCCCCTATGCCGCTCCCCTGCGACAGGCGATAATTCGGATGAAGTATCGCCGCCGGTCCCAGGTCGCCAGCTATGTCGGCAAACTACTGGCCGAGGCGGTCTCCGCCCGGTGCGACACAGCCTCGATTGACGTAGTACTGGCCGTTCCAATGCACTGGCTTCGCCGGCTGGGACGAGGCTGGAACCAG
>DAOVLS010000386.1 GCA_030631125.1 Planctomycetales bacterium | reverse complement strand
TATCGCTTCAATAAACTCGAGTTCGGCGACATCGGCGGCATCCCGCGCCTGCTGGACTGCGGGCAGTGCAACGACGCGTATTCCGCCATCCAGATAGCAGTCGCCCTGGCCGGCGCGTTCGACTGCGGCGTCAACGACCTTCCGCTCTCGATGGTTCTGAGTTGGTACGAGCAGAAGGCTATCTGCATCCTGCTGACGCTGCTGCACCTGGGCATTAAGGACATTCGCATCGGACCGTCGCTACCGGCCTTCATAACCCCGCCGGTCCTGCAAGTGCTCGTGGATAAATTCAACATAATGCCGGTCTCAACACCGGCCGAAGACCTCAAGGCGATGCTGGGATAGAAAAAATACGAATAACAAGGCGACGATTTTTAAGGAGCAATACGATGTGTGAAAAGCAGGGACGAATGCCTCTGATTGGCGAAAAGGCCCCGTCGTTCAAGGCCGAAACCACCCAGGGACCGGTGAAATTCCCGGATGATTTCAAGGGCAAGTGGGTGATCTTTTTCTCTCATCCTGCCGATTTTACCCCGGTGTGTACGACGGAGTTTATGACGTTCGCGTCGATGCAGGATGAGTTCAAGGCGCTCAATGCCGAACTTCTGGGCCTGTCCATCGACGGCACGTACAGTCATATCGCGTGGCTGCGGACCATCAAGGAAAAGATCGAATACAAGGGGATGAAAAACGTCGAGGTGAATTTCCCCGTCATCAGCGACCTGACGATGGAAGTGGCCAACAAGTTCGGTATGATCCAGCCGGGCGAAAGCAACACGCAGGCGGTACGGGCGGTTTTTATTATCGACCCGAAGGCCACCATCCGGGCGGTTCTTTACTATCCGCTGAGCAACGGCCGGAATATGCAGGAAATCAAACGCCTGCTGATAGCGATGCAGCATTCCGATGAGCACGGAATCGCCACACCCGCGAACTGGCAGATTGGTGATGACGTTATTATCCCGCCTCCCGGATCGTGCGGAGCGGCCAGGGAGCGTGTCGAATCGGCCGGAGACGACGTGCAATGCCTGGATTGGTTCCTCTGTCTGAAAAAATGCCCACATAAAGAAAAGGGAGTATGACCATGACCGGGAAATTACAGATTTACAAGTGCGAGATTTGCGGCAACATTGTTGAGGTTATCCACACGGGGGCGGGTGAACTCGTCTGCTGTGGTCAGCCTATGACGCTTCAGGAAGAAAAGACTGAAGACGCCGCCACTGAAAAACACGTGCCGTGGATTCAGAAGACCGAAGATGGTATAAAGGTAACCGTAGGCCAGGCGGCTTTGCACCCGATGGAAGAAAAGCATTACATCGAGTGGATTGAGGTCGTTGTGGACGGGAAGGCTTACCGTCAGTTCCTCTCGCCAGGCGATGCGCCCGAAGCGACTTTTGCCGTTACCGGCGATAACATCACCGCCCGCGAGTATTGCAACGTCCATGGTCTGTGGAAAGGATAACGACAATGATTACATTCAGCGCAGACGAGATTTTCGAAATTGCCGAGCAGATAGAGCGCAACGGCGCGAAGTTTTACCGCAAGGCCGCCGAATCGGCTGAAGGCGACAACCGCGACCTCCTGCTGCGACTGGCCCAGATGGAAGACGACCACATAAAGGCCTTTGAAGCCATGCGGGATGAGTACGCCAGGGCGGACAAGAAGTCCGACGTCGTCGATGCGGACGACGAAGCGACGCTTTACCTACGGGCGGCCGCCGACGGGAAAGTATTCGCCTCCGATCCGTCCAAAGACCTTTCAGGCAGCGAGTCCATCAAAGACATACTGACTATAGCCGTCGCCCTGGAAAAAGACGCCGTCATTTTCTATCAGAATATGAGAGGCGCTGCATCAAAGGTAATCAGGATCGAAAGTCTCGACGCGATTATCAAAGAGGAAATCGGGCACATCCTCGACCTGATCGGGCAACTCAGGGACGTCGGAAATTAGTCGCTGGCCGGGCCGTCAGCCCCAGCCTGCCTGGAGCAGGATGATGAGCGAAGTTTTCAAAGCGGTCAAAGTAACCGATAACGTCTGGTGGGTCGGCGCTATCGACTGGGCTGTCCGCGATTTTCACGGATACTCGACCGGTCGCGGCACCACATACAACGCCTACCTCATCCTTGCCGATAAAATTACGCTTATCGATACGGTCAAAGCGCCGTTCAGGGACGAGTTACTCGCGCGTATCGCATCTGTCGTCGAGCCGGGGAAAATAGACTACATCATCTCCAACCACGCCGAGATGGACCACACCGGCTGCTTGGGCGACGTGATAGAGGCTGTCAAACCTGAAAAAATCTTCGCATCGGTAATGGGTGCAAAGGCGCTGGCTGACCATTTCCATATGAATAGAGCGATTACGACGGTCAAGGACGGCGAAAAACTCTCGCTGGGCAATCTGAACGTCTCCTTTGTCGAGACGCGAATGTGCCACTGGCCCGACAGCATGGTTACGTACCTGCACGAGGACGAACTGCTCTTCAGCCAGGATGCTTTCGGGATGCACCTTGCATCGTACGAACGCTTCGCCGACGAGATCGACGATGCGGTCCTGGAATTCGAAGCCGCCAGGTATTATGCAAATATCCTGCTGCCTCTTTCGAGTTTTGTCGCCAAAACGCTGGATAAAGCCGTCGGCCTGGGCGTACCGTTCAGCATCATCGCGCCGGACCACGGACCCATCTGGCGGGCCGAGCCGGGAAGGATAATCGAATCATATGCCCGCTGGGCCGGGCAGGAGCGAACGAACAAAGCCATCGTCATCTACGACACGATGTGGGGAAGCACGGCTTTGATGGCCAGGGCAATCGGCGAGGGACTTACTGGTGGCGGAGCGGCAGTTAAACTGATGCCGATGAGTTCGAGCCACCGCAGCGACGTAGCCACAGAAATCCTCGACGCCGGCGCGATGCTCGTCGGGTCGCCGACAATGAACAATTCACTCTTTCCAAGACTGGCCGATGTGTTGACTTACATCAGGGGCCTCAAACCCAGGGGGCTGGTCGGTGGTGCGTTCGGCTCCTTCGGATGGAGCGGCGAAGCCGTCAAAGACATCACC
>DAOVLS010000104.1 GCA_030631125.1 Planctomycetales bacterium | reverse complement strand
TACCTCCGCATCAGCGAATTCGTCGATCGCACGCCCGCCGAACTGCACAAATTGTACCGCCGACTGGACCGGCCACGCGGACTCGTGCTGGACCTGCGCGACAATCCCGGCGGGACGCTGACTGCCGCCGTCGAAACAGCCGACAGGTTCCTCGCCGCCGGGCTGATCGTACGAACCGTCGAGCGGCGAAACAGGCGCCACGCACATTACGCACACGCCGACGGAACTTACCCCCCGACGCCGATGGTGGTGCTGATAAACGCGCGGACGACCTCTGCCGCTGAAATCGTCGCCGGCGCTCTGCAGACCCACCGCCGGGCCGCGCTCCTCGGAACCGAAAGTTACGGAAAATGGTCTGTGCAAAAGACCTTTCCCCTCGGCCACGGACTCGGACAAATCCACCTCACTACAGGCGAATACTTCCTGGCCGAACCGGCCGACACCGCACCGACCGACACCCGCCCCGACCTAACCACTACCGCAACCCAGACCTCGCAACCGGCGACGCAACCGGGGCGGAAAAAACGTCCGGGCCTCCAGCCGGACGTGCCGGTCAGGCTGACCGTCGCTCAAATCCATCATCTGGAACTGCTGCGGACTAGGGCGATGGTCGCAATGTCTCCGCGCATCCGTGTCGTAGCCCGTGCGTCCCGCGCCGCAAGACTGAAACGCTCAATACTGGCCACGGACGCACAACTCGCCGAGGCGCTGAAGTTACTGCGCAACCTTCCATTACCCTCGACTCGTCCTTCAAGAGCGCCATGAGCGATACTGCTTCATCACATCAAGGCGACCGGACCGTCCTGGTCGGCATCGAGAGCACCTGCGACGAGACCGCCTGCGCCGTCGTCGCCGACGGGCGGGAAGTCCTCGCAAGCGTGGTCGCCTCCCAGATCGACCTGCACGCCCGCTTCGGAGGCGTCGTACCGGAAATCGCAGGCAGGGCGCACCTCGAAGCAATCAACACCGTCATCTCCCAGACCCTCGCCGCCGCGGCCGGAATCGCACCGACCAACGTCGCAGCAGTCGCCGTCGCAAACAGGCCCGGACTCATCGGCTCGCTGCTGGTCGGACTGATGGCCGCCAAAACGCTCGCGTGGGTCTGGCGAGTTCCGCTGATCGGCGTCAATCACATCCACGCCCACGCGTATTCGCCGGCCCTGGACGACGACCTGCCTGCCGGTCAGGCAGGGCCGATCGAATACCCCGCCGTCGCCCTGATAGCCTCCGGCGGGCATACCTCGCTCTACCTGTGCCGCTCGCCGATGGACCTTGAACTGCTCGGCGCGACCATCGACGACGCCGCCGGCGAAGCCTTCGATAAGGTCGCCGCAATACTCAAACTCGGCTACCCCGGCGGACCCGCCATCGAGCGGGCCGCTCGCAACGGACGGTCCGACGCGATAAAATTCCCGCGAACGCTCCTGAAGGGACAATCGCTGGACTTCTCCTTCAGCGGAATCAAGACAGCCGTCCTGTACCACGTCAACGGCGTGCCCGGCTCCGTCCGCGACGGCATCGCAAAGGGCGTCGAGCATCTGACCGAGACCCAGATCGCCGACATCGCCGCTGCTTTCCAGGCCGCCGTTGTCGATGTGATGCGGATAAAAATCCGTCGCGCCGTCCAGGCTTCTCAGCCCGGCGTGCGGACGATCATCCTCGGCGGAGGCGTCTCGGCAAACGCCGCATTGAGAGAGGCCGTTACGCAACTTGGCGAAAAACTTGAGGTGGCCGTCCGCGTACCGGCGATTAAATACTGCACCGACAACGCCGCCATGGTCGCCGGACTCGCCTGCCACCACCTCCATGCCGGTAAAACCGACAATCTCCAACTCGCCGCAACCGCCACCGTCCGCAGATAGGAAACAGACAACTCGAACGGTGGAACCCAAAACGGAACCAAACGGAACGAAACGGAACCAAACGGAACGAATGGGAACGAATGGGAACGATTCGGAACCATTGGGAACGATTCGGAACGATTGGTAACGAAGTCGAAATCCGTAATTCCTTGGGCGACATAGAGTTATGATTTTCGAGGTCGTTTTTTCGTCCATTTTCAAAATTGGTCCACGGATTACCCGCCTTCGCCAGGCTACGGCGTGGCAAGCACGGATTACACGAATCGACAGACCAAAGCCGGCAGATGAGCGCAGCAAATCTGCCGGAAATCGGTTCATCGGTTTTTCTTTTCCAAGTCCCAAGTCCCTGTTCGTCCTCTACCCTCTTCTTTCGCGCTCACGTTTGCGCGCGCAAACCTGTAGCCAACGGAGCACAGCCTCGACGTAAGTCCCTGGCCCCCATAGAAAAATATTTTTTATTTTTTCCCATCTCCCCCCGAAAACGCGCACACGTTTGCGCGCGCAAACGTGAGCGCGGCCACGGCACCAAGCAGGGCAAGCAGACCTATACTTACCGGCTGCCAGTCTTGGGCCAGTATCTCTTGACCAGTTCGACGTGTGTCTTGGTAAGGCTCCAACAGATATCTGGCGATGTAGAAGACACGCCCTTGCTGGTTTTCGTGATTTTCCAGCATCCGGCGTAAAAGGCGACATCGGAAAACTTGACCGAATACAAGACGCTGGCGTCAAGAGTGGCTGCGTTATCATCTTTCGGAAAGACTCTGGCGGGATGGGCCGCAACTTTGTTCCTGTAGGTTACGACGACGGGAATGACGTCTTTGGTGTAGTCGATGGGGGCAGGGCGATTCGAACATACCTGCTGCCCCAGCCAACCTACCAGTCTGACGTAGTTACAGGCCGAGACGGCATACCAGTGAAAAGCACAGACTATCAAGTCCAGTGGTGGTGCCCATTTTGGCCTCGGATCATTACCGCATGAGCAAGGGCGGACATTCTTGGAGATACTCTCCCTGACCTTCTGCTCAATAGCCGCAATCTGGTTGTTCAGATAAGCCAAGCCAACAGCGAGGCTCTTGAGGGTCCTGACCTCATTGAAGTATTTGGGGCCGTCAGGCAACGACAGGTTTTCAATGTGATCCAGAATCATACCGTTTTCTCGCCGAGCATATCAGGATAGGACGGACCTGTCCGATTTTGCCGACTGTCAGGTTGTACAACACTTACGCAAGCGGTCATATTCTTGCAGGATATGATCTGATAAACTTAATGAATCGAACATTTCCTTATCGCGTCGGCGATTACCGGAGAACGTAGAGAGGATGTATTCGACATCTTCTCTTTCGATGCCGTAGAGGATAAAATATGCGGCGTCCAATTCGGCCAGCAGTTTCGCTCTTTCATCGGGCTTCCATTTATGAACCGGCGGATCAAAACCGACGGCCTCGGCCAGCGGACGCATATCGTCGGACGTGCACGTCAACTTCAAGACGCGCCCGGAAATCCAACTCTCTAATGTTCGTCTTTTGTCCCAAGGGCATTTGTCGGCGTAAAAGTCAGGCGAAAACATGGGGAACTGTTCTATAAGAAAGAAATTGAGATTGACGTTTCCTATCTTCTGCCTTGCCACATAGTCAAGAATATGAGCGTTCAGGTTAGCCAAAAGGCAGCATCGCGCCGGCTCGCCAATCTTCTGATCGAACTGAATGATGGGTGCTGAGTTAATCACTCCTACGGAAGGAATGAAAGACGCGATCATGGTTCTTTGGTTGGTGGGGCTTGTTACGTTCTTGAATGCGAGCAGCGCAGACGGACTTTCTTCACCCCACCGCTCTTCAACTAAATCATTGGATATCCACCAGCGGGGTTGAACGAGGAACTCCGGATTCTGGTGCGAAACAAGGGAGGTTTCGGCTGTTTGTCCCTGTCGGAACCAGTTTTCAGGCTTCAATTCCACGCTAGCGGCGCGATGATCATAGGCCTGGATCATCTTGGCTTCATACAGGGGAAGATAGGCTTGCTTCCGTTTTGTCCAGCGATTACCGACCTGCTTGAAACCCTTCGCCTTCAACTGCTCGGCTGTGTGGAACAACTCGGCTGCATTGGTCTGGTCGAACATCCTGAGAAACTTGATGCCCCACGGGTTTCCGCCCTCTTTGCGGTTTTTATCAACCAATATCGGGACTCGGCGATAGACGGCCTTTGTCAGTTCGGCGTCGTGTTCGGTGCGGAAGATCGGGCAGGTGCACGTGTTGGGGTTGACCAGGGCCATGTCCTGCCTTGATAGCGAAATGTGTCGGTTCTTGTCCTTCAGGTCGGCCAATTCATGGGCGAAGAAAACGAAGTCCGCAGCATCGGTTTTTACCTTCTGCCCACCAAATATCAGGGCGCAAAACTTGAAAGAACGATGCAGGTCGGCAAACAAGCCCTTTCTGTTCTCAAAATCATAAATGGCGACAAGCGATTGATCGTCCATAAGCGTATTGAAGAATTTTCGCGTGCTGTGATCGGTGGCGATACCGGATGGCACCAGCAGGCCAACCTGCCCGTTGGCCGCGACGATGCTTTTTGCCAGTTCCGCAAAGACGGTATAGGTGTTAATGTCGCCTTTGCCTGTAAGGGGAAAATTCCCCGAATTTCGGACGTGGTCAAGCGTGCGCTCGGCTGCTTCCTTTGCATTAATGTATCGTTTGTAAAGATCAGGGTTGCTCTTTTCCAATCGGGCGATCATTTTTCGGCGTGTTGCAGCACTGACGGCGCTGGCAATTTTAGGGGTGGAAACGTCAAAGAACTCCCGCTCCTGCAATTTCATGCGTTCCCACGGCGGGTTGCCGATGATGCAATCAAAGCCCGCATTGGGTCGAGAGAATATTTGCGGGAAGGCCTCTGCCCAATCTATCGCCTGCGGATGAGCGGTCGGGTCGGTTACAAGGCTGTTTCTGCAAATGATATTTCCGGACAGGTCTGTCAGTTTCTTACCCGGCCGGGCTGAGCGAATCCACAATGCCAGTTGAGTAATCTCGACTGCATCCTTTGATAAATCTACTCCAAAAAGATTGTCGTGAAGGATGAAATCGGGAATATTTTCTCCGAGGCTTTCATCTTTCTTTTCGTCATGGAACTCTAGATTTTTCAAGACATCGCCATAGTGGTCTTCCATGACTTGGTATGCCTGTATCAGAAAAGCACCGCTACCACAGGCCGGGTCGCAAATCTTGATTCCGCGCAGCGCCTGGAAACATTCCCGCCAGTATTGAGCCAATTGCCGATCGGGTTCGGCTGATTCGATCCTTTCCGGACTGAGTTTTTCCTTGTGGGCGATTTCCTGAAATTTTACCTCGATTACCCTTTCGACAGTATTTCGGACTATCAGGTCGGTTAACTCTTGCGGTGTATAATAGACGCCGAATCGCTTCCGCTTGGCGGACTTTCCCATCTTCGGTTGCCTGTCCTCATCTTTGATTTTCGTTTCGAACAGGCCGTGGGTCCGAATGCGCTCCAATTCGTTGATGGACTTTTCAAAGATATGCCCCAATACATCGACATTGACCTCATCCCGAAAATCGTAATTACTGATGTTCTTGAAGAAGTTCGTCCAGCGATCATCCAGTTTCAGGTTATCAATATCCTCGTCTTCTTCAAACAATCCACCGTTGTAAGGATGAATCCCGGCATCCGGGTTGCCCTCATCAATGCTTCGAAATAAGTGCAGAAAGTTTTGCCATTGCGGATTCGTTACTTTTACGAACGATGGCGGAATTTGGCTGTAAGCCTTTTCAATGGTGCCTGCCGGGAGCAAACCCCGATCTTCGCAAAACGCTACGAAGATGATACGATCCAGCAACTTTTGTGCGATACGAATCGCTTTGTCGAGCGGTTTGTTGTGTGGTTTATTGCGAAGGTAGTCTATCAGCCCGACTCGTTGTTCAGCATAATACTTGTATAATTCCTGGCCGACTTTACGCTGTTGATGGTCTGTTTCTACAAGCAGCCTGTCTGCGCGGGCGTCCTGTATTCCTGCAATCGACAAAAGGCCGTTGCGCTCGAATAAAGCGTAAAATTCTCGAAAACGTTTTAGTTTTCTGAGTTCCTGTAGAGTGAACAGTTCAAACGCTCGTGGCGTTTTGTTGCGATGGTAGAGCCGGAAACTTACGTAATTGCAGACTATCCCCCACGGACATTCGGGAACGGCGTTGAGGTAGTCCCAGCACTGCTGAACCGGCGTTCGCCCATTGAACCGGCCTCGATCCACATTTACCGTGGGGCCTTTCAGTTCGATTAATGCGCGCGGTGGTTGCTCCTGTTCGCTGCCGAAAAAACCGATAGCCGCATCGGCGGTGCCTCCGGGTAGACCGAACTGGGCCTGTAGTTCCCACCGCGCGAGATTTTCGGAGAAACGCTTATAACCAAGCGCTTCTCCGAAAACATCAGCAAGAAAATCCCCCTGAAGAGTAGTTTCGTTCATCTTGTCCAGTTTGCCGCTGCTTTCGAGGTCAGCCCATCTAATCAGTATCTCGTGTGCCTTCTCTTGCTCGTTGGTTGGGAGGGAAAACTTACCGGCCTCTTTTACCAGCGTTTTTGGGAGGAAAAGCATTCGATGGGGACGTCCATCACCGTATCGGGCCGAGTGGATTTCTTGGAAAAGGCCTTCCTGCCCCTTCGTTACCGACTTCTTCTTACGACCTTTTGCCATTCGTCAATACACCTTATAACTTACAAGTACCGAAAGTACTTCTTCAGCGTCTTTTTCCGGCCCTTCTTCTTACACCCTTTTATCGCATGTTGCAACAGATTCGCCATTGGGAATTACGGGGACGGAATTACGGGGACGGGGCGATTGATAGGGAAAATTAAGGACAGCCGCGCGGCGCGTGCCGCAGGCAGTTCCGCATGGAAGACCTTCGCTGTCATTGAAACATCTTTTCCATGGGATTACGGGGACGGAGCGATTAATAGGGAAAACCAGGGACAACCCCCCGGCGCATACTACAGATTAAAAAGGTGGGACTCGTTCCTCGGCCTCAGCCTGCCAACGAGATTCACCCCCCGCGGCCGGCGTTAATTGAGGTTCAGGCGCTCCCGCTCTGGACTTTTCTTTTCATGAGCCGGCCTGCTTTGAAGCGGACGGTGCGTTTTTCGGGGACCTGCACCCGTTCGAGCGTCTTTGGGTTTTGCGCCATGCGGGCAGCCCTGGTCCTCGCCTCGAAGACGCCGAAGTCGCGGAACTCCAGCCGGTTGCCACGGGATAATTCGGCGACAACCTCGTCCAGAAAACTCTGAACGACCTCCTTGACAAGCACATGCCTGGTCTTGGTTTGCTCAGCAATGCGATCGACAATTTCCTTTTTGGTTACGTTACGCATGACTTAACCCTTCGCGTTCCCCTGGACTATATATACCTGCCTGCCGGTAGGCAAGTAAGATTTGCCTCGACCACGCCGCGGCTCACATCACCACAGTAAGACCGTAACTTATAATACCATAAAGACTTCCCATCGCCAAGAAAATTATTCTCTGTACGGACCGGCGGGCCTGAAAAGAAGTTTGCTGCCCGACGGAATGTGCCCCTGCTCCTCGAAGATCAGCAGTTCGTTCTCGTCGGTCAGCCACGGCTCGGGAAGGTAGTAATACTCCTGCGGGCCTATATTCCAGAACCGTCCGACGTTGTGGCCATTGAGATAAATCTGCCCCTTCTTCGCGCCGTTGATTTTCAGGAAGAGCGGTTCGGCCGACTTGTTGTATTTGAATCGGCAGCGGT
>DAOVLS010000014.1 GCA_030631125.1 Planctomycetales bacterium | reverse complement strand
CATGCTGGTCACCTTGGCCAACGGCGCCTGGATGTATCTGGTCAAGAAGGCCGAATACGAAGAAGGCAGATATGAGGCTGCCGGCTGCCAACTTGCCCCCGGTGCAGCCGAAAAACTGATTGCAACAGGCCTGAACCTCCTTGAACGACTGAAAAGCAAAGAATCCTAGCCCGGATATTCTTTTTTTTAATCGGGCCTTGAGCGTAATAACTCCGGTGTCGAGCGCAGGGCCAGCACTGCTCCGACGACGACCAGGACACAGGCAAGATAAAACGTCCACTGCGGAACTTCCTTCAGCAGTAAGAAGCCCATGACGCCCGCGAAGATGAATTGGGCGAGATTGGCGACACTGACTGCCTGTCCGCGAATATGCTTCATCGAGTAATTCAGGATGGAATGTCCAATCACCGTCGGCACGATTACAAGCGAAAGCGTCAGCAGTAAGTCCTGCCATGAGTAAATTGCCAGGGGGCTGACAAAGAACAGCGAAGCGGCGAAACACAGCAGCCCCCCAACGAAATACACCGGAACCACGTACAGCCAGATACTCGGAAAGTCGCGGTTGCGCCGCCCCAGGGCAAGATACAATGCAAAAAGCAGCATCGACCCGAAGCAGACAACATCGCCCAGAAATGTCTCTGCCGACTCGCGGAGGTCCGCACCGGCCACTACAATGACACCCGTGATCGCCATCGCCGTGGCGATCCACTCGCCGCGCGTCAGACGCTCGCGAATAAGAACGTATAGCAGGAACGGCATGACGATCGGAACCATGTTCACGATAAGGCCCGAATTGGCCGCCAGCGTCATGCGCGCCCCGATTATCCAGGTGATAAAATGCGCACCGAGAACCAGTCCCGGAAGCAGCGTCCGGCGGAGATGACTCCAGCCGAACGACCCGCGGTGCCGCCGGTGGTCACGCATCAGCAGCGGCGAAAGCACCGCCGCCGCCAGCAACAGACGATAGGCCGACAGCAGCACAGGCTGAACCGTGCAGACCTTGATCATGATCACCGCCGTCGAGCACGCGAACACGCCGAAAATCAGAAGTACGTATCTCCAGAACATAACGGGAGGCGATGGTAAGCGATTCGGCTCGATATTTCCTGCTCGAATACCTTGATAAAGACAGATATTTGACCAATAATCGTACAAAAGGTACAAACCCTCGGCAGCGCGTAGTCTTGCAAAATTGCCGAGAGTCGAATGTTCGTACAATATTGGTACGGGATGTTTGAATATCTTATTGCGTGTTTATAAAGGGCGAAAAGCGATGCCGGTTCAAATTAAGTTTGACAAACCGCCCGCTGGGTACGCTATCACATCCGCAAGACCAAATGAAATGCTCGAAATATGCGTAAGAGAATTTACTTCATCCGAAGATGGGGATTTATTCATAAACCGACTCGATGGGACACCTTCTACGATTATAGGAATGCTTCCTCAGCAGAAACACTTTAGTTGTTCCACTGTTGACCATCTTCTGGCAATTATAAGACAAGACGGGTTGACCACAGTTTATGTCAACGAACTCACGTTTCGTTCTAAGA
Organism: Planctomycetales bacterium; assembly: GCA_030631125.1. The sequence continues at coordinate 14,652 of DAOVLS010000014.1, read as the reverse complement.
TACAGGCTAAGCGAAGTATCGAAGCCGGAGAGGGTATCTCGAAGGATGATATAGCAGACATCGAACGGTTAGATTTTCCAGATGTCGCCATACCCAAGGATGCGGGGATTGTCTTTCTGTTTTCTGTTGGGTGGCGCAAGGGATTATTCTACGATTTTGGACCACTTGCGCCAGACTTCAAAGGAGAACGGGATTATGACCCAGAGGTTCTGTTCGGCCAGTACTACGCCTATCTGTTATTTCAGGAGCGATTGAAGATTTCAGATGGAGCATGGAAGACAATGCTTGAGCAGAGATGGTTCCCATTCATTTCCCTAAGCACGGGTACTATAGAAAAGATGGTAAACCATGCGGAAAACGGATGGGAAATAGATGATCTTTTGGATTCTATTGTCCAAGAAGCCGCGCCGAGACTTAAGTCGTCTATGAAAAAATGGGAATCTAGATCGTGCTTTAAGGAACATTTTGAAATTCTAACGGCGGCGCTAGAGAGGTATTCTGAAAACGATTATGTCAGTGCGAATTCTATTCTCTGGCTTCGAATTGAGGGGATATTGCGAGGCTTTCACCTTACAAAAAGCAAGAAGAGGCCAAACCAACACGATCTGGTCAATTCTGTAGTTGCCTCGGTAGGGGATACAAAGCATTCCTGCAGCCTCCTTCTCCCCGATAGGTTTCGGCAGTACCTTGAGGAGGTATTCTTTAAAGATTTTGATCACCTCAGCCCGAAGGATGTGTCTCGGCATACAATAGGGCATGGTGTTGCTCCTCCCAAGGAGTTTTCGCGCAAGAATGCCACGATTGCGTTCCTTATGCTCGAACAACTTTCCTACTATCTGACTACGTGAGGCAGCGAAGGCAATAATGTTGCAAATCTGCCCAGCATGGAAATCTGCAAAGCCTAGTTATGACATCATAGATGAACGTCCATGCCAGAATTAAAAGTCATCTCGAACATGAAGCCGACCGGGGATCAGCCGGGGGCTATTGGGCAATTGACGGAAAAAATCCGCCACGGCGATAAGCATAACGTCCTGCTGGGCGTTACAGGGTCCGGCAAGACGTTCACAATGGCAAACGTCATCGCCAATATCGGAAAACCAACGCTGGTCATATCGCACAATAAAACACTGGCTGCTCAACTCTACGAGGAATTCAAGGAACTCTTTCCCGAAAACGCCGTCGAATATTTCGTCAGTTATTACGATTACTACCAGCCCGAAGCCTACATCCCCCAGCGCGACATCTACATCGAAAAAGACGCCTCACGAAACGACGACCTCGACCGCCTCCGCCTGTCAGCCACCACCAGCCTGATGAGCCGGAGAGACGTTGTCGTCGTATCGAGCGTCTCGTGCATCTTCGGCCTGGGAAGCCCGGAAAAGTACAAGGAAATGGTCGCAGCCGTCCGCGTCGGCGATTACATCGAACGCGATGAACTGCTGCGAAAATTCGTCGATATGCAATACGACCGAAACGACATCGACTTCCGGCGCGGAACGTTTCGTGTTCGAGGCGACACGGTCGAGATATATCCAGCCTACGAGCAATTCGCCTACCGTATCGAGATGTTCGGCGATGCGATTGAGGCTGTGAGGTTGATTCACCCGACCACCGGCGAGGCGCTGAGCAGCGTCGAATCGGCGTTTATATTCCCAGCCGTCCATTACGTCGCGCCGGCTGAAACGCTCGAACGAGCGTCGGTGAACATCAAGGCCGAACTCGACGCCCGCCTGATAGAACTTCGCAATGCCGGAAAACTGCTCGAATCGCAACGCCTCTCGGCCCGGACGCGATACGACATCGAAATGATGGTGGAAGTCGGCTACTGCCCCGGAATCGAGAACTATTCCCGCCACCTCGACGGGCGAGCGCCCGGCGAGAAGCCGTACACGCTGATGGACTATTTCGGCGACGATTTCCTGCTGATGATCGACGAATCGCACGCGACGGTCCCGCAACTCCGCGCGATGTTCAACGGCGACAAGGCGCGCAAGGAGGTCCTCGTCGAGCACGGCTTCCGCCTGCCGTCGGCGATGGACAACCGCCCGCTGAAATTCGACGAAATCGAAGCCATCCGCAAGCAGGTCGTTTTCGTCTCGGCTACGCCCGGCCCTTACGAACTGGACCTTACCGGCGGGGAGGTCGTCGAGCAGATTATCCGTCCGACCGGGCTGGTCGATCCGCCAATCGAGGTTCGACCGGCGGAAAATCAGGTGGCCGACCTGCTGGAGCAAATCCGAAAGCGAGTGGCCTCGAAGCAGCGGACGCTGATAACCACGTTGACCAAACGCATGGCTGAGGACCTCTCCGCCTATATTGAGGCCGAGGGCTTCCGCTGCAAGTACCTCCACAGCGAGATTGACACGCTTGACCGGATCGACATTCTCCGCGACCTGCGCGAGGGGAAATTCGACGTGCTGGTCGGCGTGAACCTGCTGCGGGAGGGGCTGGATTTACCGGAGGTTTCGCTGGTGGCGATACTCGACGCCGACAAGGAGGGTTTTCTGCGATCCGAGACTTCGCTGGTCCAGACGATAGGCCGATGCGCCCGCAACGTCGATGCCCAGGTTTTCCTCTATGCCGATAAGATTACCGGTTCGATGCAGCGAGCGATGGCCGAGACTGACCGGCGGCGCGAGGCGCAATTGGCCTACAATGCCGAGCACGGGATCACGCCACAAACCATCGTCAAAGCCATTCGTTCGACTTTGAGCGATCAGATTTCCGCCCGACGGACTGCCCGCCAGGCAGTCGGGGCGAGCGAGGACGAATACGACCGCGAGCAGGTAATCGCCGAATTGGAAGCAGAGATGCTCGAAGCGGCAGAGAACCTCGAATTCGAAAAAGCCGCCGCCATCCGCGACCAGATCGCCGAATTGAAGGGTAAGGAACCGCCGAAACAAAAAAGAAAAAAGCCGCGAACAACGCGAACAAGGAAACGCAGGTAAAAAGAATTGTTCCGCCCCTGAAGGGGCTGGTTGCGGATTGGGCGACTCGTATCCCACGGCTTCCGCCGTAGGCTGACATGTTACTGATAGTATCTTCCCATGCGTTGCCAATGGTGTTATCTTCAGCACTGGTTTTGGACATGGCGATTCAACCTAATCAACCCGAACTTGACAATCTCTGGCGTCTGCTGGAGATGGCGCGGGCAGAGGACCTTGGCGGGGGGGATATTACCTCCGCGATTCTGCCGGGGGATAGAACCTGCCGGGGGCGGTTTGTCGCGCGGGAAGGGTTGGTCTTCTGCGGCGGGGCGTTTCTTGGTGAAATCGCGGCTGCTTATGACGGGACTATCAAAACGAAAGTATCGGTCGCCGAGGGTGAACGCGCCGAAGGCGGGGCAATCCTTGCCGAGTGGGTCGGCCCGGTGCGGGCGGTACTTTCGGCTGAACGTGTCGCGCTGAATTTTTTACAGCGTTTGGGCGGTATAGCGACGAAAACGCGCGAGTATGTTGGTGCCGTCGAAGGTACGGCTGCGACGATTTACGACACACGCAAGACGACTCCCGGCTGGCGGGTTTTGGAGAAATACGCCGTCCGCGCGGGCGGAGGGCGCAACCACCGCATGGGCCTCTACGACGCCGTTATGGTCAAGGACAACCACCTTGCGGCACTGGGCGACAAAGGCCTGGCCGGCCTGGCGGATAAACTGGGCGGTCTGCGTGATTCGCTCGGCCCGGGCGGGTTTATCGAGGTCGAGGTCGATACGCTTGAGCAGTTGGTCGATGCGCTGACGCTGGATATAGACGTTATTCTGTTGGACAACATGTCTGCCGGGCAGTTGGTCGAGGCTGTGAGGATGCGAAATGATTCGGCTGCGGGTCGGATTGAACTTGAGGCCTCCGGTGGGATAACGCTTGAAAATGTCCGCGCCGCCGCCGAGACCGGCGTTGAGCGAATCGCTATCGGAGCATTGACCCACTCGGCGCGGGCGGTGGATATCGCGGTGGAAATAGAAACAACGTAGTAATGTCGGTAGTGGCGCATCAACGAAACATGCCTCGCTGAAGCGAGCACGCCTTGTTATGGAACTGACGAATCAGATTCTGGGACTGCTTTACGACCGCAGGGAGGGTTTTTTCGCGCTGGAGGAACTTGCGCAGGCGGGGGGTGCGGACCATACGCGGGTTGAGGAGGCGTTGGCGGAATTATCTCAGCGCGGACATCGGTTCGATCGTAGCCCGGCTCACGGCGTCCGGCTGATTCGTCCGACGGTTATGGATGCGCACCTGATTGAGCGGGATCTGCCGGTTAAGCATATCGGTAAACACGTCATCTGTTTTGATGAGGTCGATTCGACCAACGACGTGGCCTTTGCGTCGGCGCAGCAGGCAAACGGTCAGGCGATGGTGGTAACGGCAGAATATCAGCGTGCGGGGCGGGGTCGGCTGGGGAGAAAATGGTTTAGTCCGCCGGGCACGGCTGTCCTGGCGAGTGTACTCCTGCACCGGCAGGCGTGCGAATTACCTCACGAGGCGTTGACGCTGGCTGCCGGTCTGGCGGTGGCGGAAGGTATCGAAGAATCAACCGGTGTAACGCCGGCCTTGGCCTGGCCTAACGACGTGGTCCTCGACGCCGCGAAACTGGCGGGGGTCATTGTGGAAGTTCGCACGGTGGATAATAAGCGCCAGGTGGTAATCGGGTTCGGGATAAACGTCCTGGCTGCGCCGTCGGCCGACATGCTGCGGGACAGGCCGACCGAGCAGGTGGACCGACCTGCGACCTGTCTTGCCGATGCGGTCGGTGGCGGGGCGTCTCTTGAGCGTATCGAGATTCTTCGTGCGGTGTCGGTGAGGCTGGATTGGTGGGTGTCAGCCTTGCAGAGTGGTCGAACCGACGAACTGCACGAGCAATGGTGCAGCCGCTGCGACATGATCAATCGTCGCATCTGTATCATGTCGGCCGGACATCGCTTCACGGGGCGGGTTGTCGATGTCAGCCCTTCCGAGGGGCTTGTCCTTCTGGATGATAACGGGCAGCGACTGCACCTGCCTGCGGCGACCTCCAGCGTCGTTGGGTAGAATCATGCCTCGCTTTAGCGAGGCATGGATAATTGATTTCGAATGTTTTTTGCTTGTCCGCGATTTGTATTTTACAGTGTAAATGTCGCGCGGCGTTTTGTGTTCGAGTCGCGTGAAGAACAATTTGTCCCCGAAAGGGCAACCCGTCGGCGTGGATGTCGGCGGGGCGCAAAGTTACGGGGCCCGAGAGGTTTTTTGTAAGCCTTTCGGGTCAGCCGGGCTACCGAAGGGACCCTCGTTCGCGAAGTTTTTCCCCGGTGGGCGAGACCTCCGAGGGCGTTTCCGCCTTCTCCCTCCAGCCCGGCAAACATTTGCCCGAAATATCTGCATTTTAGTTAAGGCGCGCCGTTACGCAGTCGATACGACAAAGGTTCCGGAGAGGTATGGTTCTCGGATGCACCGAAGGGAGGTGGGCGCGACAGAAAGTAATAAAGCGTGTGGGAGTTTCGGAAGTAGTTTTATGGGATTCAGTAACGCAAACATTTATGGAGGTGTAACAATGACTCACAAGACAGGTTTCACATTGGTCGAGATTCTGATTGTCGTGATTATTTTAGGTATTCTCGCGGCAATCGTAATCCCGCAGTTCACGGAGGCGTCAAACGACGCGAGGGAGTCCGCCCTGGCTTCGGACCTTCAGACGCTCCGCAGCCAGATCGAACTTTACAAGGTCCAGCACCTGGAGTTTTATCCCGGGCAGACGAGTGCCGCCGGCGCTCCCCTCGTCATTGATGTGGCCGATTTCGTGGCCGATCTGACGGGCAAGACCACCATTGACGGTGTCGGCGACGTCGCCGGTGCGTATGGTCCGTATCTACAGAAGATGCCGACCAACCCGTTCAACGACAGCGCAGCCGTTGTTATTGCCGCAGATACTAATACTGCCGGTTGGATCTTCGATACCGCCCTCGGTCAGATCAAGGCCAACGACGGAGCTCACGACGGTCTGTAATCCCGCCTTACGAACACCTTGGCGGAGTTATGTTTCAGGATTATCGGTTCAGAGGCTCCGGCGGCGAAACGCAGCCGCTGGAGACCTCTGCCTGACCCCGGAACCATTCAGGCGGGAACCGGGGAACTGTAACGCGCCGGAAAAGGAAAGTGGAAAATGGGTCGGCAAAAAGGGTTCACTCTGGTGGAAATTCTGATCGTGGTGCTGATTCTCGGCATCCTCGCTGCGATCATTCTACCGAAGTTCTCCAACGCATCGGCTACTGCACGTGCCAGTATGCTCGCCGATAACCTGCGAATTTTCCGGACGCAAACGACGGTTTTTCAGGCACAGCACTGCGGAATAGCGGCGGGTTATCCAAACGGCAACTCCGGCGCCGCACCCACCGAAACGGCCTTTGTGCTCCACATGACCAAGGCATCCAACGACTCCTTCCAGACCGCAGAACTCGGCACGCCCGGATTCGATCACGGCCCGTATCTGCGGAAAATTCCGGAGAATCCCATTAACGGGAAGAATACCGTCCAGATGATCGCCAACAATGAAGACTTTCCTGCCGCCGGCGACGACACTCACGGATGGATATACAAGCCGGCGACATTGCTGTTCAAAGCCGACTCGCCCGAAGCGGACGATAAGGGTAGATCGTATTTTGATTACTAACTAATGGAGCAAATTGTCAATTGGCAATTGCCGATTGGCAATTGCCAATTGTGCGATGTCTAACGGTTTCACATTAATCGAAGCCCTGCTGGCCTCTGTCGTTCTGGCGATGGTGGTCGGGGCCGTTGTTATGCCTTTCAGCACCGGTGCGGCCAATACAGCCCAAAACGCCCGCTCAACACTCGCCGTCAACCTCGCCCAGGACCTGATGGAAGAAATCCTCGCCAAGCCGTTCAGCGACCCCAACGGTTCCGAAGCCGGCGAAACGGGCAGAAGCGACTGGGACGACATGGACGACTACGACGGTTACTCCGAGGCAGAAGGGACCATTGCGGGGTTCGACGGCGTTACGGTGAACGATCCGGCTTCGGTTGCGCTGGCGCGAAGTGCGACGGTCGAGAGCGTTTACGTAGCAGGCCAGGACCAGTCTGAAGAGCCGACGTTCCTTCGCATTACCGTTGATGTCCGCTACCACGGCGAAAAGGTTGTCAGTATTTCCAGGCTGGCGTACGCAAATGAGTAACGAACACCGAAATACCGGAATACCGGAATACCGGAATACCGGAATACCGGAAAAAACGAAGAAACAACCGGAATACCGGATTGCCGTGCGTTCGGCGTGCTCGCTTCAGCGAGGCATGACAGCGTTTACGTTGACTGAATTGCTGATGGCGGTAGCCATTACGGCGATGATCGGTATGTCCGTAGCGGCGGTCAGCACCGCATTGTCGCACGCCCAGGCCAGCACCGACAGCATGATCGAGGCGATCTCTTCGGGCAGATACGCAATGAGGAGCATCGACGCCGACGTTCGCAAGGCTGTCCTTATCACCGCCTCCGGTAACGGTGAGATGGTCATCTGGACCGGCGACGAATACGCCGACAAGCAGATTAATGTCAGTGAACTGGTCCTGATTCAGTCCGACACCGGCAATCAGACAGTAGAGCGATTGCAGGTGGTCTTCCCTGATTCCATGTCGCCCGGGCACCTGGCGGCGCTGAACGTCTCCAGGACACTGGCTTATGTGAACGACGTCGGCAGAGTCCGGGGACTGCTGATGATGAGAAGATACTCACACTACCTTACCCGGCGGACACTGGCTGTGGATGTGTCGAAATTCGAGGTCGTTACGGACGAGGCTCCGCCGATGCCGCAACTGGTGCTGATGCGCTTGACCATAGGACAGGATGCCCAGCAGATAACACTGACAAACACCGCGCACCCTCGCGCCGACGCGACCGATTGTGTCTCTTTTGACGACGGCGCACCCGAGCTGGATTTGGATGGCGACGGCGATGATGACGACGACTGAAGACGGGCGAGGTTGTTCATGTAGCGAAGTGTAAGCGGTTTGGAAAACGAGTGATGCCATGAGAAATAGTTACGTACAACCCGGTTTTGCGATGCTGCTGGTGCTGATCATCGTGGCGGCGGGGTTTATCCTGTCTGTGGCGTATCTATCGGTGGCGTCTGTTCAGGTTCAGGTCTCGCGTAATTATCAATCTCTGGCGAGGGCTCGCTACATAGCCGAGTCAGGCCTGGAGCACGCGCTCTATATCCTGCGGTTTTCGCCCGAAGACCTTGAAGACAGCGATGTTTCACCGCTGGGACCGTTTTACGTGGACGGCTCGTCGGACAGTTACACGATCATCGCCCAGGAGGACTCCGAAACGCCCGGTCTCTACAGGCTGACAACCAAGGCCGTTACCGCTTATGCCAAGCGGACCAGTTCGGTAACGGTTTACCGGACCGACGGGTCGAAAACAAGCCTGGATTACGGAGTCCTTGTCGATGGCGAGCACATTTGGCTGCCGACGGATCTGACCATCAACGGCGACGTTCACGTCAACGGCGAGTTGAATAATAGAGCGGTCATCAACGGCGACGTCAGCGCCACCAACGGGTTGTCGGACCCGTTGGGTCGGATTGACGGTTCGGCCAGCGGCAACGCCGAACAGGTCTCCGTGCCCGAGATTCGCTATAATGACTACCTTGAGTACACCATAGGCAGCGGCGATTACGAGGCGGTGGAGTTCACCAAGCGCAACTTTGTGAGCAATGATCCTCTGGCCAACGGTGGAGCCGTTACGCCGGACAACCCCGGCGGGGTCGTGTACCTCAAGCCGAGCAGCGGCAACACGGTCTATCTCCGCAATAATCTGAATTTCACGGGTACGCTTGTTATCGACGGGCACGTCCAATTAGAGGGACGGAACATCACTCTCACCGCCGTCGATGGTTTTCCCGCCATTGTCGCCACAGGCGCAATCAAGGTTACCAATTTATCCAAGAATGTAACAATTAATGGCGCGGTCGCCGCCAGATACGGCATGCTGCCGTGGGGAAGCTCCCGGCGTTCCAGCACCACGATTAATGGCGCGATAATCAGCGACCTGTTCGGTTACCACGGGGCGTTAAGAGGTCAGCACGTCCTGAACTACCGGGAGGATCTCGCAGACATTTACGATTTTTCCGCCGAACCCGGCAGCATTACGCCGAAGGTGGATGTCCTGACCTGGGACGATTAAGCCCGCTAAGGCGGGCAAAAACGAAGGAGTTTATGATGAACGGAATGCAGAAAAAAACCAGCCGCTACACTGTCAGGATCGACGGTTACACTCGCTTTTGCTTATCGGCGATTGTGGTGCTTCTGGCGGTTCTGATTGTCGGGTTATGGGCTGAAGGCCCGGTTTCCTCCGTGCCCGACGCCGCCGGTGCGGCCAAGGTCTTGCCATCTCGCAGTACTCTAAACCTGCTTGATGCCAGGTCGCAGCGTGCAGCCATGCTGAGTGCTGCCCAGGAGACCAACAGGAAACTGGGCAAGATTATCGACCTGCTGAAAAGCGGCGATATCCGCGTCAGCGTCGTTGATGCGGACAAGGAAAAGAAGGTTATAGGCAATGGCAACGTCCCGAAAAAATAGATCAAGCCGGTCCTGTCGTGTCTTCGACCCTGAGGCTCAGACCCGAAGGGAGCGCAGCCGAACGGGTTTCACGCTGATTGAGATAATCGTGGTGCTGGTCATATTGGCCGTTGCCGCGGCGATGATAGTCCCGTATGCCGTCGGTACGACCAGTTTTCAGGCCTCCGCCGCCGCCAGGTTGATAATGTCTGATTTGGAGTACGCCCAGAATCAGGCCATTACGACGCAGACGCCGGTATCGGTAACGTTCAGCGTCAACGGTAATTTTTATATTGTCTCTAACGCAAGTGGGACCCTGATTCACCCGATTAGTAAACAGGCGTATGTGGTTGATTTCGACACGAGCAGCGGTTTCGATAAGGTGTCGGTGTCATCGGTGGGTTTCGGCGGCGGGGCGGTTGTTACATTTGACGCCCTGGGCGCGCCGGATAATGACGGGACGGTTGTTATTGTCGCCGGTTCGCATACTTACACCGTAACTGTGGCGCCGGTCAGCGGGCGCGTCGAGGTCTCCGGAAGCGGCTGATTGCTTCAGGAGCCTCGCGGCGGCGACCGCTTACCAAATGAAAGGAGCTTGCAGACGGGGCAAAAAAGCCCGTCCGGCGCCTGCCTGCCGGCAGGAACGCCGGGACGTTTGCGTAAAAACGACAATGTTTGATTTGCTTTCAAGAACAAGGTACGGGCAGATCGGTCTGGACATAGGGGCCGATAGCGTCAAGATGCTGCAACTGGCAATGATGCGGGGCAAACCGTTCGTTGCCGCTGCTGCTCTGAGACACCTCCCCGAAGATGCCACCATGTCCGCCGGTGATTCGCAGACACGCCGGAGAATTCTCATCGAAACCATCCGCGAGATACTCACAGCCGGAGTATTTCACGGGCGGGGCGTCGTCAGTTGTATGCGGGCCGACGAAATAAGCGTCAAGAATATCCGCCTGCCCAAGATGACCGACGAAGAACTGGCGTCGGCGGCTGTGTGGGAATGCCAGGAACGTTTCGGATTCGAGGTTACTCCCGACCGGATTCACTGCATCAATGCAGGCGTAGTCCGCCAGGGCGCCGATGCACGAAACGAAGTCATACTGATTGCCGTTCCTGACGATGCCCTTGTTCGCCACCTTGATATTCTTTCGGAGTCTTGCTTGTGTCCGGTTCACATAGACGCCGAGCCGACGGCCCTTTTCGGAGCATACGAGCGATTCCTCCGCCGGGCCGACGATCGTTCATCCGTTACCGTAATCGTCGAAATCGGTCTGACCTGCACGCGGGTAGTCATCGCGAGGGGCAGGACCATACTTATGATCAAGACGATTGATATAGCCGGTCGGAAGTTCAATGAAAGTGTCGCCGAAGAACTGCATATAGGTTACGCGGAGGCAGCCTCCCTTCGCAGGCGTATTATCGAAAGCGGTCGTCCCTCGACAAGTCCTGTGGACTTTCCGTTAGAGGCGGATATTTCCGAGCCGTCCGGTGCAATGGCCGGTAAGGTTCAATGGTCCGTTTTTGACGCCATACGCGAGCAGGTGGAGACCTTGGCCCGCGAGATAAGCCTTTGCCTGCGTTATTGTTCTGTAACGTTCCGCGGACTTCGTCCGAGCAGGATAACGCTGACGGGCGGCGAGGCTTACGATCTTCAGTTGGTCGAATCGCTGAACGAGTACCTCGATTTCGAATGCGTGGTAGGTCAGCCCCTCTGGGGAATCGACCTTGGCGGGGTTGAAATGGGAGGCGAAAGGCGATGTGAATTGACGGAGTGGTCGGTAGCGGCGGGTCTGGCCCTTCGCGGGTTGTACGGAAAGATCGGTAAAGACGTTCCCCGCAGCACAGGCGCGATACCAACGACAGCGAGTTGCAAATGTAGAACTACTTCCGGCAGCGGCGTGGGAGACCTGTCGGTTTCGGAGTCTCTAAACAGGAAAGCAGATGATGTCAGCGACTGACCCAGTTGAAGCGAATAAAGAGGCCTTCTCGCCCGAGGCAGAGAACTCCGCGCATACCGGCGTTCCCGCCGGAGTTCCGCGAGATCAGTCGGGCCGCGACGGTGCGACCAAACGCAGTATTCCGTCTATGGGGTCTCAAGTGGAGTTTCTGCCGGAGCATATCCGTCAGCAGCGTTTGCGTCGTCGTCGGCTTATCCGTCAGGGTTATCTTCTGGTGGCGTGTGTGGCGGCTATGGGGATATTGACCCTGGTTCGAGGCGAACGTGTCGCCCAGGCGCGGGGTAGCCTGGCAACGCTGGAAAAACGAAAAACCAGCCTCCAGCAACAGGCCGCAATGGTAACGTCGCTGGAACGCCAGATGTCGGACCTGCTGATCAAGAAACGAATTGACGAGGAACTTGGAAGCCGGACCAACTGCACCGTCGTGCTGGCAGAGTTGTGCCGGATAACGCCGCCGAACATAGTCGTGGTTTCGCTGGATTTACGGACAGTTGAACTGTCTGCCGAAGCATCCGGGCATTCAGGGCGGTCGTCGCCCCGCGCCGGCAGGGGTTATCGCGGCTCGCGCCCGATCGTCGCCGGAAAATCCGCCTCTAAAGATGCCGACGGAACCGTCCGGCGTGCTCGCCTGGTCATTACCGGATTGGCGACTAATGACGTGGATGTAGCCAACTTTATCGGACAACTTTCCGCCAGCAGGCTCTTCAAAAACGTGAACATGGGATATACCAAAACGATTGTCTTTCGCAAACGTTCGGCAAGGGAATTTCAGGCCAGTTGCTACCTGGCCCAGTGATTCGGGCAGAGCAAATTAGGGAGAATTATCAGCGTGTTCTCTTCGCGTGACAACCTGATCGTCCTTGGCATCCTGACGATGATCTCAATCACTTATTTCGCGGTGGTTTATCGTACCCAGTCAGCCGCTGCCGAGGACGTTTCCTCACGGACCGCAGAGGCCGAACGTCTCATCGAAGCCAACGCCGCACAGGCATCTCGCGTCCCGCCGATGCTTCGCCAAATCGAACAGATGAAGCAGCGATACAACGAAAAAGACTGGGGCCGGAGACTACCGGATCGACAGGAACTGGCGGGATTCCTCCGGGAAATCGCATCGGGACTCTTCCAGGAAAAACTTTCCAACCAGTTCATCCAGCCGGGGAATCCGTCCCAAAGCCCGCTGTATAACTGCCTGCCGATCACGCTGAAATTCGAGGGTGATTTCCTGGCCTTGGCGAGGTTCCTCAAACGGATTGACGGTATGGCCCGGCTGACGCGAATCGAATGCCTGTCGATCAACTCAAACGAAGACCCGGAAAAACTCGAAATCGAAATGGGTATGAACATCTATTTTACGGAACAGCGAACGAACCCCGACCAAACGAGGCCCGAGTAATGAACGGCGAGAAAGGAAAAATTCCTGATTTGATAAGCCGGTTCAAGGTCGAACTTCAGCGGGACAAAAAGAGGACGACCATACTGGTGATCCTGCTTATAGTAGGCGGTATCGTCGGTGGAAGGTTTGTCGTCAGTCACAGCCCGCCGGATAAAGCCTCCGCCGCCGGTGCAGGAAACGCCGTCGAGAACCCGCTTCCCGACGCCGGTAATCAAAGCACCGGCCTGAACGTTCCGTCCGGATGGGTCGGAACAGGCGACAATCGAACCCGACAGGTGGATTTCGCCTCGATGGACCGGACCATAAACCGCGACCTTTTCTGGCCTAACACCAGATATTTTCCGCCTGCCGACCGGGTCGATACGCCCCCTCCCGCGACTCAGCCGGACCAGGCCCAGCAACTGGCCGCTGCCAGGCAGCGAGAGCATCGCAAGCGGACCGAACATATCAAGTCAATCCGAGGCCAGGCAAAAGCACTGTTCCTGACGAGCACCATGCTCGGACGGTCGCCGACGGCGTTGATAAACGGGCAGGTCCTGCGGACCGGAGAGATGATAAACGGATTTTGTCTCAAGTCCATCACCTCTGACTGCTGTGTCATTACTAAAGAGGGCGTGGACGTGGAGCTACAAATGAGAGAATGAGTTGGTTGCTTCCGGGGCCTGTTTTCAATAGCCCCGGTCCCGGCTTTGTGCCGCGTGAGGCGCAATCAAACCGGTAGTTGATAGGCAATGCTATAGAAGCGGATTCGTCCGGGCCTAACAGGACGGGTCAGCCTGAATAAAGGAGCACAAGCGATGAAACCGATTGCAAGATTATCCTCTTCATTGGCTTTGGCATGGGTCGTGACCCGCCGCGGCGGGTACCGATGGACGTGGCGAGTTATCGCTCCGGCGGTTTTGGCGACACTTCTGGTCGCCGGCTTGGCCGTTGCCCAGCAGGCCGAGCCCACCACAACCGGCGCCGCCGATACCAAAGTGAAGTTCGGCACCGAAGGAGGTGTTGATGAACTTCACGTTCGCGGCGTGGACCTTCGCCAGGTCCTTCAGATGCTCAGCGCCCAGAACAGGATCAACATTGTTACCACCAAAGAGGTCAGCGGCACGGTAACGGTCGATCTGTACAACGTAACATTCACCGAGGCCCTTGAGGCGGTGTTGAAATCGGCCGGGCTTGTATATATCCGCAAGGGCAACTTCGTTTATGTGTACACGCCGAAGCAGTTGGCTGAAATTCTTTCGGCCGACCGAAAAGTCGCGGTGAAGGTCTTCCGCCTCAACTACATCACAGCCGATGACGCCAAGACCTTCATCACGCCGGCGATAAGCGAAGACGGCGTGGTCTCGACGTCGCCTGCCGCAGCGACAGGCGTGCCGTCGGCCGGCGACACCACCGGCGGAAACGCACTGGCGAACGAAGACGTCCTGGTGGTGAAGGATTACCCCGAAAACCTTGATAAGATCACCGCCATTCTCCGCAAGCTGGATGTCCGCCCGCAGCAGGTTCTCATCGAGGCGACCATCCTGCGGGCATCGTTGAACGAAAACAACGCCCTGGGGATCGATTTCAACGCCCTGGCCGGTATCGACTTCCGCACGATGGGATACGCCAGCACCGACCTGACGGACCTGACGCCCGGTGCGGTGCCGGACGCTCAACTGGATCGACCTCGGGCCAACTTCCGAACCGATTTCACCGCCGGCGTCGATCCGGGCGGAATCAGCATAGGGTTCGTCTATAACCAGTTCCGCGT
>DAOVLS010000006.1 GCA_030631125.1 Planctomycetales bacterium | reverse complement strand
TCTGCCGGGGTAGGGCGGTTTCCACTTGCTCTTGTACTCCTGGCCTGCCTTTATCGGAATGCCAAGTTCCTCGCGGTTCCAGTTATGCCAGTAAGTCAAGGCTCCGAGGACGACCGGTTCCTTCAGGTCCTTGCCGAACCCTGCGTGTGTCGAGGCGATGCAGCCCCAGGACCTTCGAGGCCAATCGGGTTCGCTGAACCAGTGCTTCGGCACCTTTGCCGATCCCTGCCCCCAGGAGAACGCATCTGTTCTGGGACCTTTGCCGCTGTCACAGGTAATGTAAGGCTTGGCCCGCTGGAGCGAAGGGAAAGTGAATACCCACATGAAGGGGTGTTCGACTGATTCATACAGGCAAAGCACCATTTTCGCTTCTTTGAGCGTGCGTGCAGGCCTGTAATACTTCTTGGGATGCCTGAGTGAATCTATTACATAGTCGTTTCCGCCCTCGACGGGCACTATGTCTATGCGGGTTTTTCCGTGTATGCCCTGGGTTTTGATATTTTTTACTGCCCGAAACTCAACCCACGGCTTGCCGGGAAGGACCCTGTGTGTGCTGACGCATCCATTTGCTGATACGCACTTATGCTCCGCAACGACCTCGTCTGGTGTATTCTTTATGACCTTGACGTATGTGGTGCCGTTGCCGTTGCCGGGGCGCTTGTACATCTCGTTGACCCAAATGCCGGGTTTGCCGTCGATCTTGGCATGCATGTATATGGAATCACGAGCGTTGTAGTGGAAATAGATGTAGAAGAATTCGTTCTCCAGTACGGCGCTTCCTTTGAACTGATAGTCCTCATCGGCCCCGTGAGGCACCTGCTTCCAGTTTGCGCGGTTTTTGTAAGGGCGGAAGTCCTTGTGCTTGTCTCTGAATATCTCGCCGCTGTCCCAGAGAATTACACCGCTGAGTTTCTGGGTTTTGAAGGTCAGTTCCCTGCTCGTGGTGGAGTTTTCCGCCCCGTCGGTGCTTTCTATGGTCAGGTAGTATTTGGTCTCGGGGCTGAGTCCGGTCAACATTACCTGGTGGGACTCCGTGTAGGAGGACTCCCGGGCAGTCTCTTTATACTTTCCGGGCGAAGTACCGTATCTGATTGTGCCGAGGCATGGTTCGTCCGTTTCCCAAAGGATTTCCGCGGTTACGCCGGCGACGTCCCGGGTCTTGATTTTGGAGGCCGAAGGCGGGGTTTTATCGGCTGTTAGCAGGATATTGGCCTGAGTGGTTTTGCCTTCCTTGACTCTCACCTGTGGTTTTACGTCTCTGGCGTAACCTTTGGCGGATGTAATTATCTCGTAGGTCCTTGTCGGGACGGATATTTTGTACATTCCTGCTTTATCCGTAACAGCGGGAAACAGCCCCACTTTAACCTTCGCGCCGCTGATGGGTTTGCTGTTTATGTCGATTACTTTTCCGGTAACCGTTCCTTTGGGGCTTGTCTGTTTGTAGTTTTGCAGTATTTCTTCGGCTGGCAGTGCGCGGGAGTAGATTCTTATCTCATCCATAGTTCCCTGGAAGAGGTTATGCCATTCGACGGCATCGACGCCCGCGGCGAGCCATCCGCCGATGTGCAGGTCTTCTTTGGAGGTATGAATCCGGGCAGGAGCGGGGCAGGTGGTGGGGTCCGCCTCGCCGTTTATATAAACCCTCATCTTTTTCCCGTCGGAAGTAACGGCCAGATGCACCCATTCGTTGGCAGGCACCTCCCTGGGGAAGATGCCTCCGCCTCCGCTTGCCCCGTCGGCTGAAAGTATGAAGGTAACATATTTTCTTCCGTGCACGTCCAGTTCTAGGCATCGCTGGTCTACGCCCTTTTTATAAAACCACCTCTCCAGGATGGTGTGCCTGCTTGCAAAGGGGCTTTTTATCCAGCACATCATGGTAATCTGTTTGTTTATGCTGTTCAGACTGGCCGAAGCCGGGACATCCACGCGGTCGTCCTTCCCGTCGAACTCCAGGCCGCCTTTTAATCTTCCATCCGTCCAGGTCGCTCCGTGGATTACGCCGTGGTTATTGTTTCCTGATGAATCAATGAGTTTATTGCCTTTGGCCTCATCGAATTTCCAATGGGCGACGAGTCCGACCCGGTCCTGGGCGGAACATGAAGTGATAAATAAATTGAAGAAAATAAAAACCGGCAACGAGACGACTACCAATCTGTCTGCAAAAGTCCTTTTCCTTTGCATCTTCGGTATCTCCTTTTTGCTGTTTATGCTTGCCCGGTATAAGCCCCCCCAAAACATCCCGGATCATTCGCTTTTTTTCCCCACCTGTCCTGATGCGAGTTTCTCGACGCCCTTGACCATTTCGCCCCAGCGTCCGTAAAGAATACTGATATGGTTCAGCAGCGGCTGGGAGTCCAGTTCCTTCGGTCCGCCGGCCACAGCCAGGAGGGCCTCGCTGTCGGCGTAGGGGACGGTCATGTCGAATTTTCCATGTACCAGCAGGACTGGGCATCGCAGCGCCGCGATTGCCTTGATGGCCGAGGCGTCGGCGGGGTCGAACTTGCCCATTTCGCCGGCGCGTGCGAGCACCTTCCTGACATCCTCATCGCCGAGCAGCGGGAAATCCCTTCGGCAAACTGACTCCATGTCGCGGTACGGCGCCATTGCCATAACACCTTTTACTCGCGGGTCAATCGCGGCATACTGTATCGCCACCGACCCGCCCAGGCCGAAACCGAAAACGTACAACGGTTCGGAGATGGCCTTTTCCTTGTACAATTCGTCGATGGTGCGTTTCTGGTCCTGCTTCTCCAGTGCGCCGAAGGTTGTTATCTTTCCGGTACTCCGGCCATGGGCGCGGAGGTCCGTCAGCACAACGTCAAAACCTTTTTTGACAAGTTTTCTCGCTATGTGCATATATGTTACCTTGCTGTCGGTCAAGTCGTGCAGGAAGAGCACGGTCCCCCTGCCTTTGGTATTCGCCGAGGCCTTGTAAATCCACAGGTCGATCCTGGTCCCGTCGGGCATGGTGTATTGCTTGGCGGCGGAGATTAGAGTGTGTTTTTTGTCCTTGATGAGTTGTTCCGACGAGCCAACGAGCAGTACAGCCATCTTCCCATCGGTGGTGTTCTGTTCAATCAGCATCTTTGCATGCTGGTCGATGCTGCAACCGGTAAGAACGGCGCAGGCCAAAACCAGACTACAGAAGGTCAGTATCGAAGGTTTCATAATAGGCCCCTTTCGTGTCCACGAATTTCACGAATTTTCCTAAACAGTATAACGCGAAAGCCTCTGCCTGCAATATTCGCCTTTGTCGTCCTGTGTAAATTTTTCATGTTCGTTTGAATTGTTTTTCCAGTTCCGCCAGTGTCAGAGTCAGCGTCGTAGGTCGGCCGTGGGGGCAGGAGGCGGACTTATCAATTTTTTCTCGCCTTCCGAGGAGCGAGTCGATCTCTTCGGCGGTGAGGCTTTCGCCGGCCTTGACTGCGGCTTTGCACGCCATTGTCGCCAGGATGCGGTCGAGCAGTTCGTCGCCGCCGGCAGAGGCGTTTTCAGCCAGCGTCTCCAGCAGGTCCCGCACGAACTCTGCGGCTGGGACGTGCCTCTCGACGAGCAGACTTGGCAGGGCGTGGACCGCGACGCTGCCCGGGCCGAACTCGGTAATTTCCAGCCCGAACTGTTCCAGCACCCCGGCCCGTTCGGACAGGACGGCCTTGTCGGCCTCGCCTACCTCGACCGTCTCGGGAATCAGCAGCCGCTGCGACGCGAGTTTGCCGGCGGAAAGGCGACTCTTCAGTTCGTCGAATATGATCCTTTCGTGCAGAGCGTGCTGGTCGATGACAACCAGCCCGTCGTCGGTGGCGGTAACGATGTAAGAGTTGTGTATCTGCATTGCCCGTCGCGGAAGCCCGGTCGGGAGCGGCAATGCTTCGGCGACCTGTGTCATCGGCGCCGGCAGGGGCGGCGCTCCGGCGGGGGTATATTGCCCCGCCCGTGCGGGCTGATAGGTTGGCCCGCGATAATTCCCCGCTCCCTGGCCCGATTTGAAAAAATCAGCCAATGCCTGCTTCAGCGGCTCGCGCCGGGCGTCGTCGGGCAGGTCGGCTGGGCCTATATTGACAGGCGGGGCGATGTCGGACTTGTTCAGCGTTTCCCGCAAGACCGCCAGGAGTTGCGAATGAACGGGCTGCCCGTTTCGGAAGCGGATCTCGATCTTCGTCGGGTGGACGTTGACGTCGATTTCGGACGGGTCAATTTCCAGAAAGATCACAGCCGCCGGCGCTCTGGCCGGTTCGACCAGCCCGCGGTACGCCTCCCGCAATGCGTGCGAGAGCAGGCGGTCGCGGACATATCGCCCGTTGACGAAGAAGTATTGCCACCGTGCCGAGGTCCGCGACTGGTGCGGCGGGGCGATCATGCCTGTGATTTCAGCAGCGTTTTCGGTGCTGTTCAGTTCGATAAGCGACTGGGCCAGTTCAGCGCCGAGCAGTTCGCCGATTCGCTCTCGGAGCGACTGGTCGGCCGGCAGGCGGTGGACGAGTCGGCCGTTGTGCGTCAGGCTGAAGGCTGCGTTGCAGTTCGGCAGCGCCAGGCGGGTTAATTGCGCGACGATGTGCCCGAATTCAGTATTGGCGGTTCGCATGAATTTTCGCCGGCCCGGCGTGTTGAAGAACAGGTCGCGCACGGTAATTGTGGTCCCGCCCGCCGACGCCGGAGCAGGGCGGACCGGGCTGACGGTCTCGCCTTCGGCGCGAATCTCGAAGCCGGCATTATCCTGCGAGTCCCGCCGACGGGTAACTGCATGGACGTGCGCAACAGCCGATATCGACGCCAGCGCCTCGCCGCGGAAACCCATCGTGTGAATGTTGAACAGGTCGTCTTCGTCGGTGATTTTGCTGGTGGCGTGCGGCGAAAATGCCAGCGCCAGGTCGTCGGCCACCATGCCTGCGCCGTTATCGCGGATGGAGATCATCCGCCTCCCGCCGTCCTCGACGGTGATGTCAATGGCAGACGCCCCGGCGTCAAGGGCGTTTTCGACCAGTTCCTTGACCACGCTGGCAGGCCTCTCGACGACCTCGCCGGCGGCGATCTTATTGACCAGGTGCGTAGGCAGTACGCGTATATCAGGCATCGGGAATCGACTCCGTCGCTTTGTCCTTTTCCGGCGTGATTGTACGCATCTGTCCCGGCGAACTAAAGGTCAATTTGACAATCCCAGAGAGACAGGTTGAAAATTGGAAATCAAAAACCCCAGCCCACGGAGAATCTGAAACACTCCGTGGGTTGCGGGGCACATCTGTTGCACGAGCATTTCTTGCAGCCGCCCCTTGATGGTAGTAACGAGCCCCGGCTACTTTTAGGGTTTGGCGACGGTGCTCCCGGAGGCCTCTTTCGTATTCCCGTACGCCCCCATGTTTATCCTGTCGCCGTTGGGCTTAGGCTCATTCTTACATTTACTTTTCTGGTTGCCGGCGTCGATGCAGGGGCTGGTTGCAGTGTCTTCATGTTGGATCACCCAACAGATAACGTTTTCTCGATCTGAGCCGCTATTCTCTCCTTGGCGGCGAGAAGCCTGGCGGGGTCCTTTTCGTAGTCCGAGGTGCTGCGTACCAGCACATCCACCACCTTCAGCGCCTCTTCGGACTCGGCGATAAGATCGGCAAGTTCCTTTCCCCCGGTTTTCAGTTTGAGGTCGTCTATCCTTTCCCGCAGCAGCCGGAGGTACTCGTAATCCTGCAAGCCGTCGCGAATAACGGCAAGCCGCAGCGAGGGGATCGGTCCGTCGGGCCAGGGGTAAATCAACTGGCCGGCGCCGTTGGCGGTGCCCTTCCTGGCATTTCCTTCGGCATCCGCGAACATGGTCGTCTTCCAGGGAACGTTGGGCCATCGCTTTTGCGGATCCTCGTGGAAGTTCTCCGTGCCGGCGTAGTTCCAGGCGCTGACGTTCCAATAGACGAACCCGCCAAGCCCGTACTTCCAGGTCATCCACCAGATGATGCGATGAGCAATGGCTGGGAAATCCACGAACAGAGTGGGATACGGATGGTTGGGGGAGTTGGAAACGTACCACCATATCTCCTCCCCTGCTTCCTTCGCGGCGCGGTATTGGTCCTCGTCCCTTAAGTACTCTCCCAGATGGGGCGACCAGATGTCGATGCCTTTGACGTCCCTGGGAGTGGCGTACCCGCAGGCGAGGAACCGCCGCATCGAATGGCAAACTTCCTTTACCATATCATTCATCCGCTCGCAGTGATCCAGGCTGGGCCTGCTCTGCGGCTCGTCCCAGATGTAGCAGAACGCGTGGTCCAGCCATCCCTTTTCCTCCAGGTAGGCCACGTAACTCTCCAGGAGTTCGCGCACCCGCCGCTCGAACTCGGTGGAGGTGAAGATTTCCTTTCCGAGGTGCGCGAACTCCGCCAGCAGCGGGGTCAACACGAAGTTCAGCGCCGGCTCGGACCAGAAGGAAGGCGAGAAGATGTTGAACGTGAAGCCCTTCTCGATCAGATGGCCCAGAACGCCCTCAAGGCCACTGAAATCGTACCGCCATTTATCGCCGCTTTTGTCTATCTTGAGCAGGTGGTCGTCGCGGCACGTTACGTATCCGTAGAGAAGGTTGTTCACCCCGTATCGCGCCAGCAGGTCGATGGTTTTGTTCACCATCTCCTGCGAGTTGAACTTCTCCGGCGGGTAGTACCTGTAAAAGGCGCTCATTTGATCCTGAACGCCCAAACCAAAAGCCATCACCAGAGGAGATTTGTCAGGCAGGGCGAAGTCTCGTACTCTCACCTCCAGATCAATATCCCTCGGCGAGGCATTGGACGGCGTTACGCGGATCTTTCCGCGATAAACGCCTGCCGCGGCGTCCGCCGGCACGTGAACGGTAACCCACACCGGCTGGACCTCATCGGCCTTCACGTCGAACGGCGCCATCGGAAGCAGAGGGTCAGGCCACCACCCCACGTGCTCCACCGGATACAGGCACTTCCGAGTCTGCACGTATCCGACACGAAAAAGCTCGAACTGCCCCCTGGGTATCACCGACCCGCTTTTCTGGTGGACAAGGTCGGAGGCCTCCACTCGCACAGCCTTCAGGTCCTCCCCATCCGGAGGACAGAGTACCAACTGGATGTTCTGGTACTCGTTCCCGGCTGCGGCAAGTGAAGCCTCATGCCTCTCCCGCCCGGCGCAAGGACTGAAACGGGCCTTCTCCCGGAACACCTTTATCAGCGGCGATTCGACGGCGACACGCCAGCCCAACGGACTCTGCATGTCTGTCATATTTGACTCCTTTATGCTTGCGATTCAAACTCTGTCGCGTCTTACTTCGTGCGTCTAAATGGAATGATACGGTCATTTGTCAGCGGCAGCGCCGCTCTCACTCCCGGACGCCTCGGCGGTATTGCCGTACGCACCCATATTGATTCTTCCGCCGTTGGGCTTGGGTTCGTTTTTGTACTCGCTTTTCGCATCACCTGCATCGATGCAGGGGCTTTGGCCCTTAAGGTGAAAATTACCCTTCTCTGGATCAACAAACAGAGGATTAACACTGATAGAACCTTCCCCTGCCTTAATGCCCTTATACTTTCCCCCCTTGTTTGCCCAGACATTATTGTACGAGAGAACCAGTTTCTCGCCATTTACGCCCAACCCTTCATTCCCGGCTATGATGTTGTTCTTGACGACGGCGAACCTGGTTCCGCTTCTTATGCCGTCGGCCTTATTGCCATATATCACATTTGACTCTATGGTGATTTTGTCTTCATGATGGCGATGGTCTATAAGGATGCCGTTCTTGTCGTTGGAGTATATCAGGTTCCAGCGGATGAGGTCGCCTGTATTATGGTAGGGATAACCTATATGGATACCTTGTCCCTTGTTGTTCCGGCAGACGTTTCTCTCTATGCGATGGCCCTTTCCACCGGCCACCATAATCCCATTGTTGCGGTTTGAATGACAGAGATTGTCGGCAACCACAATGGACCGGCAGCCGGAATAGAGTTTGATCCCCCCGTTTCCGTTGGAATGGAATACATTGTGGCTTGCCGTGCTCTCTGTCTCGGACTGGAAATCCAGTCCCCACCACCGGCAACGGGAAGATACGTTTTCGGTGATGAGAGAATGCCTGCTTCTGGAGGTGAAGATGTTGGCTCCATTGTGGTCGAATTTACTCTTCTTTACTACGCACGATTCGCACCAGTTCAGAAATACCGCCGAGCCTCCGCAGTTTTCCACGAAAACATTCTCCACGCGCGAGTCTTTGACATGGTAGCAGTTGATCCCATACCCGTTTCCACCAATCTTGTGTCCGTGAATATGGATACCTTCGATTACGATATTGGAGGTAAATCTTGAGGGGTCTCCTCCGATCTCGATGATAGTTATGTCCTTCAGGCTGTTTATGGTGGTCTTGTCCGGGCCTTTGCCTTTGAGCGTTACGTTGTCCCTGTCTATCACTATGGGAACGGCGATGGTGTGGGTTCCTTCGGGTATCTCGATCACGCCGCCTTTCGGGCCAAGGGCGTCTATCTTTGCCTGAATCCAGCCGTATTTCTTCATAAGGGCGGCGTAGTCCTTCCTTGGGCCGGGAGCAACCTTCGGAGCGGGGAATTTTTTGGCCTTCGGTTGGGGTAGGGGCCATTTGGCTTCCCGTCCGGAAGAGGCGTAGGCGGTATTACCGTATGCTCCCATGTTTATCCGTTTTCCGTCTGGTTCGTTCTTGCAGTCCGCCTTGGGGTCGCCGGCGTCGATTGCCGGACTGGTAACTTTGTCTCTTATCCACCTGTTTCCATCCCAGCGTCCGCCTTGACTCATCAGGTGAAAGTCAAACTCGTCGGGATTCACAAACAGAGGGTCTTTGTAGATATTGCCTTCGCCCCCGGAATATTTGGTTTTCCAGATGCAGTTGTAACGGATCGGCCCCGAACTTATAAGACGACTGGAGACGATTACGTTATTTTCAATAATGGTGGACTTGGAATCGCAGGTAATTCCACTGTTATAGAAGGTGTTGGAAACGATCCTGTTGTTCGGGGAATTGGAATAGACTTTTATACTCCCGCAATTGTAGATGACGTTGTTGGCGATGAGGTTGTTTCCTTTATTGTATTGGACGGTCAGTTTTATCGCCCCGCCTCTTCCGCCGTGGATTCTGTTGGATATTATCTTCGTATCCCGAGTGCCGTTCACCATGTAGAAGGCATGGGAATTGTGAGGCATATCATAGATGTCGCAGTTCCTGACCACCCATCCCCTCTTGCCGGCGGACACTATGGTGGGGTAACCCCCCGGGCTGGTAACGGAATGGGAAATTCTCAAGCCGTCTATTATGCAGTAATTACCCATGGCAATGGGGCCGTTCAGGAGCGGATGCTCGCCGGCTTTCGCCCTGATTGTCCTTCGGGGGAAGGCGGGCAGGCTGATACGTTCCCTGTAGGTTCGGCTGTCCTGTATCTCAATAATCTCACCCGGCTCGCTCATAATCACAGCCGACGTGATCCTCTTGAAATCCCCTTTGCCGTCCTTCCTTACGGAGATTACCCCCTTCACTCCCAAGGTATCGGCTCCGGCTGCGGAAAGGGAATTCACAATCAGCCCGACAAACAAAACCACAATGATCAACCTGGCGATTTCCATTTTACTTTTCTCTTTTCCTTAAAGTACTTGATGCTTCCTTTGCATGCTGCTCACACTTAAACAAGACCGTATCCTTGCTGTGCCCCATAAATTACACCACAACCCACGGAGAAGGAGAAGCACTCCGTGGGCTGTGGGTACACAATTTGTGGCATATTCACAAGAGCGGTCCAAGCCCAGCCATTCGAATGGATGGGCTTCTTTTCACTCTGTTGTTTTTTTATCGTTTCCTTCTTCGGAGCAGCACGCCAATTCCGCCGAGGCCAAGCAGCACCAGCGTCGCGGGTTCGGGAACGTAAGTCGCGCCCATCTCAGTGGGGTTATTGGGGTCGTTCCACGTGATGGTCCAGAGAACCTCGTCGCCGGGTTCCAGGGAGAGGTTATCCTTGCCCGTGATCGTGTCGGCCTTGAGCAGAGGGTAGTAACCCGCCGTTGGCGTAACGCCATCGACCCACCCCATGTCAAGGATGCTGCCGGCAGCGAAGTCGGCGGCGACGCCGGTGGCGTCAATCACACTGATGCCGGGGTTGCCGACATCGCACTTCAGCGTACCACCACCCTTCTGAGTCCACCCGTAGGTGGCGCCTGATATTGTGATCGCCGCGTCGGAACCACTGACATGGAAGGTCCCACCGTCGAAGTACACGCCATAATTGTCTGCGATGAGTGTCCCGCCGGAAATCTTGTACGTACCACCGTCAACCCATAGCGCAGTACCAGTAGAATACTGATCGTAAGTCCCGCCGGTCTGCTCGAAAGAACCGCCCGCAAGAATCTGGGCCCTCTTCCAGGGGGAAAACGTGCCGCTGACGAGTTTGTACCTGCCGGTCTCATAAATATACATGTCGCTCGTCGCCTCGTGGTACCCACCGTCCACGGTCAGTGTACCAAGATTGCCGCCCAAACCGCCCGCATTGTAGCCCAGGTACAGTTTGTTGGTCCGCAGACCGTTGGTCCCGGGCGTGTCTCCGGTGGTAACCTTGACGGCGCCGGCGCCGCTGGCTGTCCCCACGTAGAAGCTAAGCGCCCTGGCCCACTTGGTATCGTCATCAACCAGAGCCGTTCCATTGTTGTCTATGGTAGTAACTTGATCATAGGGAGACGCCCATCCCGGCTGACCATTGGTCCAGTTAGCATCGTCGAACCAGGTGGCCTCGCCGGTCTGCCACTCGGTATCCGCCGCCCAGGCCGACCCTGCCAGGGCCAACACCGCCACTACTGCCAATGCAACTGTGACGTTTCTCATCTTTGCTCTCCTTACATTACATACTGAAGCCTCCGTGAAGCATCCCGGTCACCGGCGGCGCCCGATAAAAACGCTCCACAATTTTGTACAGACCGGAATGCCCGATTACCGGATTACGGAAAAAATCCGTAATCGAATGGCTTCCTTTCTGTAATTATTCCTCAATCAATGTGAACCGTGAAATATGCGATTTTGAAGATATAATAATTATACCGCAGAGGCAGGAAACGGTCTATAGACAAAGCTACTATATAGTCGGACTATTCGACTTTTTAGAAGGCCGGCGTTTTGCCGGGCTACGGCGGGTTCCGCCCCGACGAGCGGCTTTTGCCGTTTGTTCGCGGTACTTTTGAGGGCTGACGCCTGTGATTTTGCGGAAAAGTCTGCCGGAATATGAGTGGTCTTCGATTCCCACCAGGCAGGCGACTTCGAATACCTTCAGGTCGGTCAGCAGGAGTTGTTTCGCAGCGGCCATGCGAATATCCATGAGATACTGGATTGGCGTCATGCCCGTAGCGTCTTTGAATTGTCGGCGTAGGTGTGTTGCGCTGCTGTTGGCGGCTTCGGCGACGTCTTCGAGATCGACGTGCTGGTGATAGTTGGAGCGGATGTATTCCAGTGCTGTCCGCACACGCTCCGGAATTTTACTTGAAGCGGTTTTTGCCTGCCGGCTTGTTGTTTTTTTCTAATGCCGGCGGGTGGGCGGGACAGGCGATGTGGGAGAAAGTCCCGAATATTTACGATTGATGAAGAGTGTGCCGCCCGGATGCATCGTTCCAGGAACTCGGTGAGGATGCTCCGCCCGATGCGTTCGTAATTGAGATGCTTTGAGCGGACCTCTTCCAGCAGGCTGGTTATCAGTCGGCTGAAGTGCGGGCCTGGAAGCATGATCGGAGGGGTTGCCTCAAGCACCTCCTCGTCGCCTAAATCCGTGCCTATCTGCGTCCAGACGCCCGACGGATAACTCCTCATCCACAAGGTCGAGGAGAGCCTGGCCGGATCGAGATCGCTGACGAAGTGTATTGTTTCCTGTGCCGGGCCGCGTGGGACTCCGCCGGGTATGAGCATTATCCTGCCGGGTGTAAAGATAAAGCGTTTGCGGTCGATGCAGGATATCGCACTACCGGTCAGTCCGATTACAAGTTCGTGCTCCTGTAACTGAAGGAATGGGCGATTGCATCTTATCGGCTTGGCGCAGTGGTCCGGTGTAATCTGTTCGGGCAGGATAAGTTTGCTGATGCCGTCGCTCTCAACCCAAGGCAGGATGCGCTGCTCGATAACGTCGTGGACCACCTGGCGGATGTTCTCCATTGCTTCATTATACAGGTGATGGGGAAAAATCACGATGATTTGCATGTTTCCGATATGAATTGTAGGCTTTTAATAGGGTTGTTAGAGCGGATTTATCAAGCCACAGAGGCATACCACGAAGCATACCCGCCTCGACTCGCCAGGGGCAGAGAGCGAATTTTGGATTTTTATCAGGGCAGCGGAGGTAAAAAATCAATGCCGATGTATCAGTATCAGTTGAGGGGGCAGGGCGGCGGGGTATCGGCCGGTGAGATAGCCGCCGGTAGCTTGGCCGAAGCGGCGTCGCTGGTTCGCAGCCAGGGGGCGGGTTTCCTGCTTGATATTTCCCCCGCCAAGGGTGGTGATGGAAAGTCTCTGCTGGAGAAAATCCGCACGTTCAGCATAGATTTAGGTCCGGGTCTCAAGGACGTTTTTACCTTCACCAATCAGTTGGCGGTGATGATCAAGGCCGGTATCGACGTTCGCGGTGCGACCGGAAGCATTGCCGAACAGGTCGCTAACCCCAAATTCAAGGAGACTCTGCTGACCATTCGCGACGACCTCGAGTCAGGCAAGGCGTTTTCGGAGGCATTGGCGAAGCATCCGAAGATCTTCAGCCCGCTTTACGTCAACATGGTCCGGGCCTCTGAGATGTCCGGTAATTTCGGGCACATGCTGGATCGAATCGGCGCTTACCTGCATCAGCAGATTGAGACGCGTTCGATGATAATCGGTGCGATGGTGTACCCGATTATTATCGCAACAATGGCGATTGGCACGACTATTTTCCTTCTGACGTTCGTATTGCCGAAGTTCACGACGCTCTTCGCCGGCAAGGAGGACCTGCTGCCGATGCCGACGACGCTGCTGCTGGCGCTCAGCGCGTTTTTGCGTGGTTACTGGTACGTTGTGGTCGCGATGGTATGCACGACGGTGGGGGGGTTCTGGTATTTCATTTGTACGCCGTTTGGGTGCAAGTGGTGGGATATGACCAAATTGCACCTTCCTTTGCTCAAACGCGTCTTCCGCGCGTTGTACATCACGCGGAGCCTCCAGACGATGGGCGAGATGGTCAACGCCGGCGTGCCTATGCTGGAGACCATTAAGATTACTGCGGAGGTTTCCGGCAATACGTTTTTCAGACAGATGTGGATGTCGGTTCACCAGTCGGTCAAGGGCGGAAAGCAGATAGCAGCCCCCCTGGTCAGGCACGGACTTCTTCCGGCCAACGTCGTTCAGATGATCTCGGCGGGCGAGGACTCGGGGAAACTGGCAGAGGTGCTTACCGACGTGGCTAAGTATTACGCTCAGGAACTCAGGAACGTCATCAAGGCGGTAACGGCCATGATCGAGCCGTTGATGATCGTCCTGATGGGTGTTCTCGTAGGCTTTATCGCTATGAGCATAGTCCTCCCGATATTCAAGATGTCGCAGCTGGTCAAGTAAAGTGAAGCAGGTGTTTTGGAGGTAAGGGTCGATGTCAGTACGAAACGCACAGAGGGGTTATTCCGGCAGGGGTGGTTTTACACTGGTCGAGGCCCTGATTGCCTCCGCCATTGTGGGCATAGGGCTTATGGCGATGCTGCTGGCGTCGAAATCGGGAACGCAGGTCAACGCCAGCGCCAGGGAAATTACCCATGCGATTAATCTGGGTCAGGAAGTCCGCGAGTGGACGCTGAAATTGCCCTTCCTGGACCCGGATACACCCGACAATCCCCCCGGGCCGGATGGCTCAAGCCCGCAGACGTTCGTCGATGATCTGGACGACCTCAAGAGCGTTACCTATAGCCCGCCGAGAGACGGAACCGGACAGGCGCTTTCCGATATGACCGGCTGGTCGCAGCAGATTACGCTGTCCTGGAGGAACCCGGATAACCTCTTGGAGACCGTTGCTGACGGAGCGAGCGAGATGATATACGTGGAAGTCGTAGTTTCGCATGAGGGTCAATCGGTCTTGACGACCGGCTGGCTCGTTACAAAAAGGGAATAGCGATAAAACAGTCAAAAAAAACCAATCGTGGATTCGCTTATGTATTGGCCTTGTTGATGCTGGCGATTTTCAGCACGTTGGCGGTGGCTTTTGCCTCCACTACCGACCTGAATCTGCAAAAGAGCAACAACTGTCGCAACTCCGCCGGAGCACGACTGGCCGCTGAAGGCGGACTGTCGTATCACATCTACACTCTTGCGAAGATCAAACCGTCGGCAGGAATGGAAGGTGCGGATTTGATCGCAGACATCGCCGAAAAACTCGCTACGGAACTCAACGGCACACCTAATCTGAACGGCGCATGCGTAAGCCACGACGCCGAGTCGGTTACGATTAATATACCCGCTATCTCCCTGGGCGACGGTTGCGGTAGTTTCTCTGCAATGCTCTGGCTCGACGCGGCGGACAGCGAGAAGGTGTGGCTTAAGGTTACCGGACGAGACGGAACCGCCGAACGAACGGCGAAAATGGCCTTTCAACTGAACAACGGCCAGGGATGCGAATTCGATTATGGTGTGGCTACCAAAGGCTCAATGATAATGTCCGGCAGCCATGCCAAGGTACTGGGCGCTAACGACCCCGGCGAAGCGAACAGTCTTGCCGATGCCTTCGGTCTGACGAATAAGGTGGAGCTGGACGGCGACATCTTCTGTACCGGCGGCACGGAGAACATAGAAGTGGGGGAGAAGGTTTCTGTCGCGGGGGAAACGAACATTGATGTTGACGATTCGGAGCATGTCCACAAGAACATTGGAGAGGTTGACTTTCCCGAACCGGATCCGTCGATGTTCGAAGAACTTGTCGAACTCACTCTCATGGCCGATCATTCTCCGCCCAAAGGAACCTATACCAATATCCGTATTCCGGCGAATACGAACCCGACCTTCGCCAGTAAAACAACGCTCGAAGGTGTGATTTACGTTGAATCGCCAAACGACCTGCATTTTGCAGGTCAGGTAACTATCCGAGGGGTTATCGTAACCAAGGACGCCAGGGGCAGTGGCGACACAAATACCATCAAGTTTTCAGGACAGGTGGAATCATATGGCGTGGATACTCTTCCCGACACGCCGGAGTTTGAGGCTCTCAAGCAGATTCCGGGGGTATTCCTGATGGCTCCGGGCTTCGACCTGGAGTTTTCCGGACAGTTCGGCACGATAAACGGAGCAGTTGTCGGCGATTCAATCAAACTCTCCGGGCAGGCGGGGGGAACTATAAAGGGTCCGGTGATAGGATACGACGGAAATTTCGAAATGGGCGGACAGGGACACCTGCTGATCGACCGATCCGGAGGCAACGAGTTATCGTCGTGTTTCTCTACGTTGTCCGAACTGATACCGTTACCGGAGACATATGCAGAAGATTAATGCGAATTTGAAGGGGTCATGTAATGAAACAGTCAGAAAAATTCAATCGCGGGTTCGCTTATGTATTGGCCTTGTTGCTGCTGGCGATTTTCAGCACATTGGCGGTGGCTTTTGCCTCCATCACCGACCTGGATCTGCAAAAGAGCAACAACTGCCGCAACTCCAACGGGGCGCAAGTGGCAGCCGAGAGCGGGCTGGCGTTCATGCTCAATGTTCTCGACGGTATCAGATTGCCCGGTAGCACCACGGAAGAAACATTTTGTGTCAATTTAAGGAAGGCCCTGGCTGACCGTCTGGAAGGAACGGCCAACCTCGCCGGCGGACACGTAACCAATACCGGCGAGTCCGTCCTGGTTCCCGATATACAGGTGGAGGGAAAGACCTTCTGCTACTGGTTCACCCAGTTGGATCCAGACCGTTGCCAAATGAAGGTCGAAGGCTCGTTCGGGGGCGTTACGCGCTATATAAGCATGGATCTGATGCTTGTGCCCAAACCGGCAAAGGCATTCAGCTACGGGATGGCCTCTCGCGGAAAGATTTCAGTCATCGGAAACACCCGTATTCTGGGAGCCAACGATTCGTCCGAAGCGAGTATCATCTCGGTAACGAAGTCGCATCCCGACGCCATCTATTTGGAAGGACAACCCGAAATCAGTGGCGACCTCCATACTTCCGGCGACGAGGCCTATGTGCTCATAGAAGGCAAACCAACAATAGCGGGCACCCAGGACCCGGACGAGATTGCTAAGCATCTGCATAATGGTGTGGAAGAACCGGATTTCCCCGAAATTGACACCACGCCGTTCGCCGATCTGACGATGTACACATTGCAGTCGGGCGATACTACCACTAAAGGCGTTTTCAACAACCTGCGCATCCCACCCGGGGCGAATCCGACGTTCGCCAGCGATGTAGTGCTCAACGGCGTGGTGTATATCGAAGCGCCGAATAATGTCAGGTTCGAAGGTAAATGTACGGTAAACGGCATGGTGGTTACAGAGAAAAACGGCGGTGAACCAATCGAACTCTGTCAGTTGTACTTCGCCGGCGGCGTTGAGGCCGGTGGGGTCGAATCCCTGCCGGACACATCGGAGTTTGCTGATGTCAAGCAGCATACGGGCACGTTCATTTTGGCTCCGGGCTTTGGAGTAACCTTCGCGGGGAATTTCTCTACGATTAACGGCGCGATTGCCGCCGACCAGTTCACTTTCACCGGTGCGTCAACAGGAACTATCAAAGGTTCCATCATAGGCCTGGAGGACCTGCCGATCAGCGTAGGCGGTGACGACATATTAGTGGATCGGTCGAACGCCGATTCGGATGCCGCCGGGTTCGTAAAGTCCCTCGCACTGGATCCGGCGCCGGATTCATATAAGGAACTGACACCATGACGAAACCCGTAAAAACACGACAAGGCTTTACGATTGTCGAGATGCTGATGGCGTTGGCGATCCTGGCGATGCTCCTCTCGGCGGTCGCCCTCGCCATGCACGCCAGTCTCCATAACTACGGCGAAAACACCAATATCGCAGAACTGACGCAAACCGCTCGCGTCGTGCTCAACCGGATGATGTCGGAAATCCGCACAGCCGACGCGATTGATTCAGCCTCACAGCGAGTTACCATCATCCCGCCACAACCCGATCCGGGAAACGTGACGGAAATCGAATATGAACTGGCCGACGGAGTCCTCTATTGCCATCGCACCGTCAGCACGACACAAACCTCACATATACTCATCGCGTCAAACGGTGATGTACAGGTAACGGGTTTTACTATCACCAGCGAAACCGGCATAGACGGCGAAGAAGTGGAATACACCAAAAGCGTAACGGCAAAACTGGACCTGAAGTCCGGAGACAGTACCTTCTCCGTTACAGCATCCGCCTGCCCAAGGCGAAATATGCAGTACTGATTGACGGCGGGATAGGACGGAGCGCAGCGGAGTTCCGCTTGTTTCAGGATGAAACACGGGACTTTCCCGGCGCGCCGGGACTCTGTCCCAGCCTGCCGGCTCTTTTGGGGTAGGGTGGTGCAGGTTTTGTTCCCTGCACCTGCCTTCGCTAAGGCTACGGCATGGCAAGCACGCGATTGGTGGATGGGAAATTTCCGTGTGCAGGAAACTTCAACCTGCACACCCTGCAGGCTAATTTCGTGCCTTCCACTCGCGCGTGTCGATAACTTTCCCGTCGGGCGTAACTGCCTTCATCGTGCACGTATCGCCTTTGATCTCGATGATGCAGTAGTGCAGCACCGATGCGAAAACCTTTGAATGGGGGTTTTGCTTTTCGGCGTTTTCCGTCTTTTTGCGGAGTGGCGCACCGGCCCCGCCTGAAATTACGTGCGTCAGCCCGCCGGGTAACTCCGACCGCTCGTAGCAGTGGTCGTGCCCGCAGATGTAGGCGGCGGCTTTGTACTTCGTCAGCAGCGGAACCAGAACGTCCTGGGCCTGGCGGACCGTCTTTTCCCTGGGTCGAGAGGTTTCCTTGTCAAGTCGACCGTGGCTGCTTGATGACCAGGCCGGATAATGGTTGAAAGCGAAAATAAACTTCGCCTTCGATTCGACCAGTGTCTTCTCAAGCCACTTGTAGTTTTCGCTCCCAGCCGAGAAATCCTTCTCGCCGTCGATGCCGATGAGGAGCACGCCGTTGATTTCCTGCGACCAGGTCCTGGCCCGTCCGCCCTTGCCGGGCGTGTAGAACAGTTCCGGATACACCGGAGCGTTGTGCTCGTGATTGCCGATGACAGCATAGAAGGGGATTGTCGCCAGCAACTTTTGCGCGTTGGCGACGAAGTGCTCGTCCCATTCCCAGTCATTCCGGCCTCGATTGACCATATCGCCGGAAAAGACGACCAAATCCGGCTTGGCCTTGAGAACGGCATCGGCCACCTTCGCCCACTTCTTCGGATAAGTCCTGCTGTCGCCCATCGCGACGAAACGGAGTTGATATGGGTAAGGAACAGGTCCCCCGCAATGAGTAATGCTGATACCCCGGCAGGAAAGCCGCAGATTGTACCCCGTGTGGTATCTTTCGCGGCCCTCTACTCGAAACCGGTGAATCAGGCCAGCGGGAGTTTTCATCACTTTAGACGGTGGATGCTTTATCGCGGCAGTTGAAAAGAGGTGCAGTGTCCCGGTGGCCGGCATGTTGGTCCGGACGACAACGGTAAAATAGTCCTTGCCGAATGCGCCGAGAATCGGGCCGGTTTGGATTTTCAGGTGCTCTGCCTTTAGAGCGGCTAGGCGCATTGCGATCTTGAGTTGGTAATCTTTGTCTTTTGACTGGTTTCTGAGCCTGATCTTGGCAGACAGGATGTTTTTGCCCGCCTTGAGCATTTTCGCGTCGATGGCGCGGTATGTTTTGTAATTCATCCCTTCCATCTGCGGCTTGATTTGCTTGTCGTTGAGGAAGAATTTCAGGTAATGCCGCGACCGCGTCGGCAAATTGGGCGTTAATTCCAGCACGACCAGCCCGGCGGTGTCGGCCACGTCGAATTCCGTCCGAGCCTGGATATGGACGGTCGTCCTGGCCTTGATGGTAGGGGGCGTAGCCGAGAATGTCTTCCCGCCGTCGAGGCTGTAAGACCATTTCGCACCCGTCAGCAGGTCGATTGGTTCGGTGGGT
>DAOVLS010000226.1 GCA_030631125.1 Planctomycetales bacterium | reverse complement strand
TCGAGGGCGAGGCATTGGCGACGCTGGTGGTCAACAAGTTGCGCGGCACGCTCCAGTGCTGCACGGTCAAGGCCCCCGGATTCGGCGACCGGCGGAAGGAAATGCTCCGCGACATCGCCGTCCTGACCGGTGGAAACGCCGTTATGGAAGATATGGGCGTGTCGCTGGAGAATCTCCAGATGACCGACCTGGGCACAGCCAAGCGGGTCCGAATCGACAAGGACAACACCACCATTATCGAAGGTGGCGGAAAGACGGCTGACATCAAGGGCAGAATCGAGCAGATCAAGAATCAAATCGACGCCACCGACTCCGATTACGACAGCGAGAAACTCCAGGAACGCCTGGCGAAGTTGTCCGGCGGAGTCGCCCAGATTAACGTCGGGGCCGCTACCGAGGTAGAGATGAAAGAGAAGAAGGCCCGCGTCGAAGACGCACTTCACGCCTGCCGGGCTGCGGTCGAAGAAGGAATCCTCCCCGGCGGCGGCGTTGCCGTGCTTCGGGCGCGAAAGGCCCTCGATAAGATTAAATGCACCGGCGACGAAGTCACCGGCGTCGATATCGTTCGACGATCGCTGGTAATGCCGATTAAGCAGATCGCGGTCAACTCAGGCCTGGACGGCTCAATCGTCGCTGCCAAGGTCGAGGAATCCGACAAGGACAATTTCGGTTACGACGCCCTGGCCGGTAAATACTGCGACCTGGTCAAAGCCGGCGTAATCGTCCCGACAAAAGTGGAGCGGATTGCACTCCAGAACGCCGCTTCCGTGTCGGGTCTGCTGCTGACCACCGATGCGTTAATCAGCGAAATCCCCGAAAAGAAATCCCCCGCAGGCCCTCCCGGCGGCGGAATGGAAGGAATGTATTAAAAGACAGGGTTTAGGGATTGGGGATTAGGGACTAGTGAAGAAGCCCAGCCATTGGAATGGCTGGGCTTTTTTTTCTCCGCACATGACATACTCTATTCCGCGCGGATTATTTTCCATACCCCTTCGAATACTTTAATAGTATCTTTTCTTCGTGTTGCTAATTGTGCATCTCAGCCTGCGGCTGAAGAAGGCGCATAAAAGTACCGTAATGAAAGAGGAAATAATGAGAAAGAACACGCCAACACCCTTAACTTCGGTATTTCGGATCGGTCTTATTATTGTACTTTTTTCATCGATATCCCATGCAGCGGATACTGATTCGAAGGGCCGCGATGCGCAGCGGTACATCAAGGCCGTCAGCGAGTTTGCCGACAACGTTCTGAAGCATGGAAAGGATACTTATGGCCCGAAACATACGCCGCTGTTTGTGGACGGTCTGAACGTGGAGACGCGAAAGCCGGTTACGTGGAAGTATAAGAGGCAAATCTGGATTTTATCCAACCAGGCCAGTCAGCAGAACTTTTTCCGCGTGCTCGACGGGCTTACGAATCTGACTGGCGAGGAAAAGTACCGTCAGGCCGCCTGCGAGGCGATCCGATACGCCATGGATCACCTTGGTAGCCCCAACGGCCTGATACACTGGGGCGGGCATACCGCTTACGACGCCGCAACTGAAAAAATCG
Source organism: Planctomycetales bacterium (assembly GCA_030631125.1). The sequence continues at coordinate 3,452 of DAOVLS010000226.1, read as the reverse complement.
TCGGAGAAGGATACCGACACGAGTTCAAGTATCATTTCCCCCACTTCCGGTTGATGTGGAAGGTCGATCCGAAACGGACTGCAAAATTCATCGAGGCCTACTGGAACGCCCACATTATGGATTGGTCCAACCTCGACATGAATCGCCATGGATCGTACACGCAGAAAATGGGCAAGTTGTGGGCGAACAAGTATGTCGGGGGCAAGGTGTTTTTCACGGGTAAAGGATTGACCTTCTGCAATTCGGGTATGTCCCTGGTATATTCGGCCGCCATGCTGCATAAGTTCACAGGCGAGGACGCCCCGCTCATATGGGCAAAAAGACTGGCGCATCGATACGACGAGACAAGGAACCCTGCGACCGGACTAAGGGGCTATCAATACAGCAGAATCAAGAATGATCGCGCCGAGCACAATTTCGGAGACAAACTGCCCGGACACCTTGTGCTGGAAGGGACGTTCTTCATGGGCGGCAACAGTTACGCAAGAATGCCGCTCGTGGAACTTAAACTCAGCGAAATGCTCGGGAAAGACGGCAGGGAATTCCGCCGATGGGCACTAGCCGACCTGACCGCTCTGAGCAAGGTGTACAACGAGAAGGACAACACGTTTCCATTCATGCTGACCGATGGGCACATCCTCAACGGGTTCGCCCTGCCCAGGGATGGCTACTATGGACCAAAAGGCAAAGTGTTCCGTCCGAGGAAAGCCGACATAAGGTTCTTCCGCGTTTATGCGCTGGCAGCGAGGTTATCGGATAACCCGCTTATGTGGCAGATGGCGAGGAAGATCGCCAAATCGCATGATTTCGGCGACATCGGCCTGGCGCTCGCAGATAAACCCGCATTGAATATGACTACCGGCTCGGCCCACCCGAACGCGATCTTCGGGTTTCTGGAACTGTATAAGAAGACACGGAATCGCGCGTTCCTGGACATGGCAAAAAGGATCGGCGACAACAATCTGAAAAAATGTTTTCGTAAGGGCTTTTTCGTCTCAAGCCCGAAGCACATGTTCGCGAAATTCGACGACACCAGTCCGCTGGCTTTGCTACACCTTGCCGCCGCCATACTCGGCAAGGATAAAGCCGTTCCCGATAACTATGGCAACAGAAGTTATCTGCACTGCCATTACGTTGGAATGGGCAGAACATACAGCAGCAAGGCGATCTACTCCCGGAAAAAGAAGTAGCGGCAGGCTCCGGACGGAGAGAAGCGGAGTCCCACTTTTATGACGTCGCCGCTACGAACAGTGAGGGGATTGCTTCGGCGAGGCCGTCGAGCATGAACTGGACCGCCAGGGCCGCAAGGATCAGGCCCATCACGCAGGAGAACGTTACCATGACGGTCCGCCCGAGGCGGTGCATCAGCGGTATGGCGGCGCGGTAGCAGAGATAAGAAAACGCACAGACCAGCACAACCGACAGCAGCACCGCGCCCAGGTGCATCGGCCCGGAGGCCTGGGCTGATAGGGTCAGGACGCTCGACATTGCCGCAGGACCGGCCATCATTGGTATCGCCATCGGAACGATACCGGCGTCGCTTCCGGGCTGTTCAGGCGAGGCCTTTGAACGTCCGCGAGACCAGTGGAACTGCCGTCCCGAAAGCATCTGAAGCGCGATGACAAGCAGGATGATCCCGCCGGCGATTCGAATGGCGGGCATTGACAGGTGGAACGCCCACAGCACGGCGGCGCCGCCTACGGCAAAGGCTGCCAGTACGCCGGCGGCCACCAGGCAGACCTTCCCCGCCAGTCGCCGGCGATGCGACGCATCCAGCGAATGCGTTACCGTAACGAAGACCGGCACGTTTCCCACCGGGTCCACGATTGCAAAAAGCATCACGAATGCACGCAGTCCGAAATTCAACAGTTCGTTGTCCATTGGTTTCCCGTCGGTCGAGGAGTCTATGTTTTTACCCGCCCGGAGGCAAGGTCAAAAAAATGCCCAAAAATCACGTTTTTTCAACTTGACGCCCGCCGCCTTGGCGTGCATTATACCGGCACGTTGATATTGGAACCCTTTTTTGAAGGAGCGATGCACATGGCAAAAGCAATGACAAAGTCTCAAATCCTCAAGGACCTGGCCGACGCAACAGACCTGCCGAAGAAAAAAATGGTAGAGGTTCTGGAAGCGCTGACCGCACTGGCCTATAAGGAAGCCCCGAACGGTTTTACCATTCCCGGGCTGGGCAAACTCGTCCTGCGCGACCGCAAGGCCAGGATCGGGCGGAACCCGCAGACGGGCGAGCCGATCAACATACCGGCCAAGAAGGTCCTGAAATTCCGCATTGCCAAAGCGGCCAAGGACGCCGTCCTCTAGCAGTCTGTAACAGGTAAATTGGACGGGTGGCACGGCCAAGCGGAACGAAGTGGATCTTGACCGTGGTATGCGTAACTGAAGCCGCCACGGCTAGGTCTTCGACTTGACCGTGCCGCCCGCCATTCACCGCGAAAACCTGCTTTGGAATCTTTGCGCCTTTCCAATCAGGTCCGTTCTACACATTGAACCTGAACAGTATTTCGTCGCCGTCGCGGATCATGTAGTTTTTTCCTTCGAGTCGGATCTTTCCGGCGGCGCGAGCGGCCTTTTCGCTGCCGGCGGACTTGAGGTCGTCGAAGGCGACAACCTGTGCGCGGATAAAACCGCGTGCAATGTCGCTGTGGATTTGACCGGCAGCCGTTACGGCATCCGTACCGGCCCGAATCGACCATGCATGACACTCGCTTTCGCTGGCGGTCAGGAACGTTATCAGGTCCATCGCTTTATAACACGAGCGGACCAGGCGGTCGCGGGCAAGGGTCGGAATCTCCATTTCCTCCATGAATTCACCACGGTCCGCCGGCGCAAGCGAGGCGATCTCTTCCTCGATTTTGGCGGAAAGACGAATGGCGGGTAAGCCGGAGAATTCCTCGACTCCCCCGGTCTCGGTTGAACCCTCGTCGCAGTTCAGCACTACCACAACAGGCTTGAGCATCTGGAAGGCGAACGCACGGGCCGTTTTTTTGTCGGTCTCGCTGACAACGGCTTCGGTCAGAGGCTTTTCGTCCTCCAGCACTTCCTGCATCCGTTGCATCAGTTCAAGTTCGCGGACATTTTTATCCTGTTCGGGCGTGGGTTTGCCTGCGGCGGTCTGGAGTTTCTCGATCCGCCCAGCCACCTGTTCCAGGTCGGAAAACAGCATCTCCGAGCGGAGTTCTTCCAGGTCGGCTTCGGCGTCAACCCTGCCTCGGTAGGGCGGGACCGAGTCGTTCTGGAAATCGCGCAGGACAATAACGATCATGTCGCTTTGTCGCACCGCGGGCCAGTGCGTCCGCGCGTGCCGACGGGCCGGCTCGGATGAAAGGTCCATTCCCGGTACGTCGAGGAACTCGATCTCGGCGTGCGTCGTTTTCTTCGGCTTGTAGTGGTCTTCGAGCCAGTCCAGTCGTTCGTCGGGCACTTTGACGACGGCG
>DAOVLS010000392.1 GCA_030631125.1 Planctomycetales bacterium | reverse complement strand
TTTACCCTGCGTTCGTGCCGGCCGCCGTTCTCGAATTCCGTCTCCAGCCAGGTTTGGACAATGCGTCGCATCATTTCTTCGCCGAGTATGTCCGTAGCCAGGCACAGGACGTTTGCGTCGTTGTGCCGGCGGGACATTTGTGCGGCCAATTCGTCGTGGCAGATAGCGGCGCGGATGCCGTCAATCTTGTTGGACACAATGCTCATGCCAATACCGGTCCCGCAGAGTGTAATGCCGCGCTCGGCGACCCCGTTGGCGACGGCCACGGCGGCCTGGAAGCCCATGTCGGGATAGTCGCAACTCTTCGACGAGTTGGTCCCCACATCCAGGACCTCGTGCCCCTGCTCGTTCAGAAGCGCAGCGACTCTTTCCTTCATTTCATGTCCACGATGGTCGGCGGCAAGTACGATCTTCATAATAGGTTCTCTTTTACTCTTTTTTTCAGGCCTCGCTCGATACGTCCGGCGGTTCGCAGGTACGTCCGCGAGTCTCCGCCAATCGGGTCCTCGATGTCGCCCGCTTCATCGAGAAGAAAGGTCTTTTCGGTAGCGGCCGGCGACTGCCGGACTACCGCGTCCAGATGGTTCCGGCCCATACAGAATATCAAATCCGCCGAATCAATCAAGCCGCTGGTGAGTTTTTTGGAGCGATGTTTTTTTACGTCCCCGCCCAGTTCGGCGGCGGCTTCGACGGCTTCGGGGGTCGCCGACCTGCCGCTGGCGGTGAAAACACCCGCCGATAACACTTCCAGACCCAACCTTTCCAACTCGTCGGCCCCATATCCGGCTTGCTCCGCCAGTATTTTTTTCGCCAAGGCCGATGCCATTGGGCTTCGGCAGGTGTTGCCCGTGCAGACGAACAGTATCCTCCGGCGGATCATCCTGCCAATAGCACCTGCGTCGAGAACGCCCTCCCGGACGACTTTGCAAGCACCCCGACCGAAAGAGACAACGGCCGAAGCCTTTTCGTATTGCGTCGGACCGGCGTCGATGAGGATGTCGATCCGCCCGTCGAGTTGGGCAAGGACGTCGGCGGCGTTTGTCGGCGGAGCCTTGCCTGCCAGGTTCGCGCTGGGCGCAAGGACCGGCTTGCCGACCCGCTTCAACAGTAATTGTGTTACCGGATGGTCCGGACACCGCAGACCTATCATGCCGGACGGCGCTATCCGACGGAACAGGGACTTGCTTTGCAGCGAGCGGTGTGCGAATTTCCCCGACACGGGAAGAAGGACCGTTACAGGTCCGGGCCAAGCCTTTTTAATCAGCGTCCGCGCGGGAAGCGGAATGTCTTTGACATATCGTTTCGCTTCGTCCGGCGACCCGATAAGGACGGTAAAAGGGGATTTCGGGCGGTTCTTTATCTTCCGCAACCGGGCCACCGCACGGGCGTCAGTGGCGACGACGCCCAGGCCATATACAGTTTCGGTGGGAAACGCCACAAGTTTGCCCGCGCGTAATGCCCTCACTGCCGGGGCGATCTGCCGACCAACGGCGGACGTGTCGAATCGCCCGGCCTTGCCTTTGGAGGTCTCTATTCGGATAACACGTGTCCGCATCGACAAATCCTTCACTCGCACGGTGATTATCCAAAAACCAACAGGCTAAAGTCAAGCGATGCCCACCTTTATTCCCCCGCTAAAACCGACTGCACATCGGCCCAAACCTGCTTGATTTCCGTCGCGGCGCCGTTGCTTTGATACTCTACGAGCGATTTTTTCTGAATCTGCGCTTCGGTTACCGCGCGATCGTAGCGGATTTTCCCGGTTACCTTCAGACCTCGCCGACGGGCCTGCTCTTCAATCTGCGAGGCGATCTCCTCGTTCAAATCCCACTTGTTGATGCATACGAGCGTTTCGATGCCAAAGTGCTTTGTCAGGTCCGTTACCCGCTGAAGGTCGTGCAGGCCGCTGAGTGTCGGCTCGGTTACAACCAACACAAGGTCAGCGCCGGTGATCGACGCGACGACCGGACAGCCGATGCCCGGCGCACCGTCAATCAGGACCAGGTCCATCTTGCTATCTTCGGCGATTTTCTTCGCCTGCGAGCGGACAATGCTTACCAGTTTGCCGGAGTTTTCCTCCGCCACGCCGAGCTTGGCGTGCACCATTGGCCCGCAACGGGTGTCGGAGATGAACCATCCGCCGTTAAGCGCCGGGGCGAACTCGATGGCGTCCTCGGCGCAGAACCAGGCGCATACTCCGCATCCTTCACAGGCGATTGGGTCGATGCGATACGTCTTGTCAACCTTTCCGTTTCCCGGCCCGTCGAAGAAGACCGCGTCAAAGCGGCATACCTCTTCGCATTTGCCGCAGGCGGTGCAGTGGCCTGGCTTGATCCTCGCGCGGGAGCCGCCGGAGAAATTCTCACGTTTGACGATGGTCGGATTGAGGACAAGATGCAGATCGGCGGCGTCCACGTCGCAATCGGCCAGCACTGCCTTATCGGCCAGGACGGCGAACGATGCGACAATAGACGTCTTTCCCGTCCCGCCTTTGCCGCTGATAACAACTAATTCCTTTGGTTTTGTTTCCATTTATCCCGCTATCCCTTCGATGATCCAGTGTTCCGTTCCGCAGACAAATCGCGAATGGCGGCATCGATGCTTTCGGCAGGATCATCTTCGGCGGCCTTAATCGCATCGATGGTTTTCTCGTTCACCTTTTTCTGCTTGTTGAAGAATCGTATCATGCGTTGCATGAAAGCGGCCTGCTCGGCCGGTTCCCGGAAATGCCCAAGCAGTTTGCGGACCCATCGCAGGTTGTCCGCCACTTCCTGCGGAATCCTCTCGCCGTCGTGGCGAACGGCCTCCTGCGGACAGACTTCGTGGCACTTGCCGCATCGGATGCATTCGTCTTCGTCGATGTCGGCGTAGCCGGAGTCTCCGACGCTCATCGCCTCAACCGGACATTCCCGGACGCAGATTCCACAGCCGTTGCACATCTCGTGATTTACCCATGGCACAGTTGGTTTCTCCTTTTCAATCCACTGATTCTTTACTGTTGCGAACGATGTTCCTTTCTTCCGGCGT
>DAOVLS010000325.1 GCA_030631125.1 Planctomycetales bacterium | reverse complement strand
GCCTGCTCAAGAATGACCACGGCGACCTTCACGCCGGTGATCTCAACCCTCCGGCGCCGGTCCACACTGAACGAGCGCGACTGCGGCACGACGACGTTGGACGCAAACGCCCGGATGCGACTGTGCCTCGCCTGGCCGCCAGCCGGCAAGGCCGGCAGCGCCGGCAGCGAAATCAACAGCACCGCCCAGATTCGATTCTTCAAGACACTCATTTCGGTTCTCCTTTCGTTCATCCCACAGACCGTTCCGGCGAAGCTCCAACTTCGCCCTTCCTATCTTATATTGTCGCACAAGACTACTGATCCGTTCGTAACAAGTTTGTAACAACCCTCCCGGCTGGCGTTGCCTTTGCCTCGGGTGCATCTGTCAGGCCGATTTCTTACCATAGTGCGAAACGAACTCTGCGTCATTGTGTCTGACAAGTGAACGCTCAAAGGAGTTCAAATAAGTCGCTGCCTCGCAACGTTGCAACTCCGCATCAGCGTTTACGCCGAGGCCGACCAGCAAAAGGCGGTCGATGCGATGTTGAAGATCGAGTATCCGTTGCCACCAAAGACTTACGGCCAAAAAGCCTTTCGACGAAGTATTCAAGCCAGCCGGTCATGTCAATCTCTCGAAAGTCGAACGCTCCGAATGGGCCGGGTTGTTTATTAGTTCATTATTTTTGTTGACATTCTGCTCGGATGGTCGATATAATGCTTGGAAGTAGTTGATTCAGGCATCACGTAGTCGGCGTTTTGTAAGGCTGGCAGCGTAGATGCGATTGGGACGCCCGAGGGAAAGTCGGGCACAATGGGAAGGGATCGGGTCGCAAAGAGCGGCCATCCTGCTTCCCGAGAAGCCCGGCGTGGCATACCCACTATGGAGTCGCATACCCCTGCACCTCCCGCCACGATTGGAGCCGATTGATAATTATGTGGGCTTTAAGAAGGTACTATTTTGTCTAATCAGAACGAAAATCAGAAAGATGTAAAGTTTGCAGATTTTCCACTGTCGGAAACCATTCATAAGAGTCTCGACCAGGCTGGCTTCGAGCGTCCTATGCCCGTCCAGGCCGCCTGCATTCCGCCCGCGCTTGAAGGAAAAGACGTTATCGGACTGGCGCAGACGGGCACGGGCAAGACGGCTGCGTTTGCCATCCCGATTATCCAGCGTCTGGCCAATAAGATGGAACTAGGCGCACTGGTGCTCGCCCCCACGCGCGAACTGGCTGCCCAGATTACCGCAGCGTTCAACGAACTGGGCAAGTCCAGCGGCCTGCGCGTCGCGACCATCGTCGGCGGCGTGCCGATGGACCAGGACTTCGCAGCCTTGCGGTCGTGGCCTAACGTTCTGGTCGCCACGCCGGGAAGGCTGAACGACCACATTGAAAACGGAAGGCTTCTGCTTGATGAGATTGAGGTTCTGGTGGTGGATGAGGCCGACCGTATGCACGACATGGGCTTCATTCCGCAGATTCACCGGATCATCGCGTCGCTGCCCCGTGATCGGCAGACAATGATGTTCACGGCTACGATGGCCGACGACGTGGAGCGGATTGCCCGGAAGAACATGCGTAACCCCGTTCGCATCCAGATCGGGATAACCGCACCGGCCCATCGCGCAAAACAGGAAATTTTCGAATTGTCCGAAGACGCCAAACGCCCCCTGCTGCTGAAACTGCTGCGCAAGAGCACCGGACGCGTGCTGGTGTTCGCCCGAACCAAGCGAGGCGTCGATAGCCTGACCCGCATAGTCAACGCTCGGGGGTTGAAGGCTGCGAAGATTCACGGCGATCTCGAACAGAACCATCGCGACGAGTCCCTGGCGAACTTCCGTAGCGGGCGTTGCCCTATCCTCATTGCTACGGATATCGCCGCCCGCGGGCTGGACGTCAGCGGTATCGAGCATGTGATTAACTACGACTTCCCGCACAATGCCGAAGATTACGTGCACCGCATCGGCAGAACTGCCCGCGTGGAAGCCAGCGGACTGGCGACGAGTTTCGCCACCCCACTTGATCGCCGATTCGTCAATGATGTACGGAAACTCATCGGCGACAAGTTGCCCAAACCGACACGCCTGGAAAGTTATTCTGTGGCAAGCACCAAAACCACGCCGGAGAAAAAGTCCCGGGGCCAATACCGCCCCAACCGTCGCTCTGGTTCACGCCGCTCGCGGCGGAGTACCGGCACGGCGACGAAGAGCATATAACGAAAAGAAATTCACCGCAGAGAACGCAGAGAGCGCAGAGAGCGCAGAGAGCGCAGAGAGCGCAGAGAAAAGAAACAAAAAAGTTTTTTCTTTGTTCTCTGCGTCCTCTGCGTTCTCTGCGGTAAATTCTTCTTCTTTTGTACTGTAATTGATGGACTCCGAAGAACAGGTCAATCGATCTTGTGAAATAAGTGGTATGGACGAGTTTCAACTCATTGCAACAACGGCATCCGGTCTTGAGGCCTGCGTCAAGCGGGAACTTCGGGAACTTGGGTTTTCCGACGCGAGGGTCTGTTCTCCCGGACGCATCCTGTTCCGGGCCGGGCCTGATGGGTTGGTTCGGGCGAACCTCTGGCTGCGGACGGCCGACCGGGTTTTGCTTCGCGTCGATTCATTCGACGCACACGACTTCGGCGAACTGTTCGACCGTACCCATGCACTGCCGTGGCAACAGTGGATTCCGGCAGACGGTAAGTTCCCCGTTGGTGGACGCAGTTACAAGAGCCGACTCTCATCTGTCCCTGCCTGCCAGAAGATCGTCAAAAAAGCGATCGTTGAAAAGTTACGGGCCGCCCACAGGACAAACGAATTGCCCGAAACGGGCGCGACCTGCACAGTCGAGATCGCAATACGCGAAGACGTAGCGCAGCTCACAATCGACACGACCGGTGCGGGTTTGAACAAGCGCGGATATCGCCAGGCCGCTGGGCCTGCTCCAATTAAAGAAACCCTCGCGGCGGCCATGGTGCAACTGAGTTTCTGGAAGCCCGACCGCCATCTGATCGACCCATTCTGCGGGAGTGGAACGATTCCAATTGAGGCTGCTCTGATTGGCCGGAATATCGCGCCCGGTCTGAACCGTCGCTTCGTCGCTGAAGAGTGGGAATTTATTCCATCGGCGCACTGGGAAACGCAGCGTGAAAACGCGCGCGATCTGATCAAGCCGGCTCTGCCTTTGCGGATCATAGGAACCGATATCGAACCGAAAGCGATAAGCCTTTCGGCCTATCACGCCCAACTCGCGGGCGTCGCCGACGATATTCACTTTCAGCAGCAGGCGTTCGATAAGTTGACCTCAAATCGGGAGTATGGCTGCATAATCTGCAATCCGCCATATGGCCGGCGGTTCGAGAAAACTCCGGATATCATGGCGCTTTACCAGACGATGCCGGAGGTGTTCCGGACGCTGAAAACCTGGTCTTTCTACATAATCACCAGCCAGAACCTGGAGCAGATTTTAGGCCAATCCGCCGACCGGCGCAGGAAATTGTACAACGGCAGAATCGAGTGCACATACTTCCAGTTCCACGGCCCGAGGCCTCCGAAGAGGTCCTCGGAACAGCAGCATTCATTGCAACAGTCCGAGCATCCCGAAGAAGCCGAGGCAAAGCCGGTTTCGGCCTTTGGCGGCTTGGCCGACAATGCTTCGAACCAGGCGGAGATATTTTCCAATCGCTTACGGAAGATTTCCAGGCATCTGCGCCGCTGGCCGGGCAGGGGGATTACCTGCTATCGCATTTATGACCGGGACATCCCTGAGATTCCCCTCGCGGTGGATATTTACGAGGGTCGCCTGCACATGGCCGAATACGACCGGCCTCACGACCGCACACCCGCCGAGCACGCCGATTGGCTGGATATGCTCGTCAAGACCGCCGGCGAGACGCTCGGTATTCGGCGGGAG
>DAOVLS010000466.1 GCA_030631125.1 Planctomycetales bacterium | reverse complement strand
TCGCTTCAGCGAGGCATGGTGGTAGAATCTCCGTGATGAGCAACAACGATTTTGACATTGTAGTAATCGGTGGTGGTCATGCCGGTGTCGAGGCGGCGTGGGCGGCGGCGAGGCTGGGAGCGGCGACGGCGCTGGTAACGCTGGACGCCTCTGTTATCGCGCAGATGTCGTGCAATCCGGCTATCGGGGGCGTCGGCAAGGGGCAGATGGTCCGCGAGATTGACGCGCTCGGCGGGCTGATGGGTATCGCCGCCGACGCGACCGGAATCCAGTTCCGCATACTCAACCGCTCCAAAGGCCCAGCCGTCCGGGGCCCGCGCTGCCAGTCCGACCGGCACGCATACGCCGCATTTGTCCAAAAGACGCTCGCAAACCTCGATAACCTCACAATCATCGAAGGCGAAGCGACGGAAATCATTACGGAAAATAACCACGTTGTTGGAATCCGTATCGGTGAATCCGCAATTCTTCGCGCTCGTGCTGTGATTGTAACGGCGGGGACGTTCCTTCGCGGTTTGATGCACTGCGGGGAGAAAGTCTGGTCCGGCGGGCGGTACGACGAACCGGCGGCGGAAAGTCTTTCGACATCGCTGGAGTCGCTGGGCATCAGACTCTCGCGTCTCAAGACGGGCACATGCCCGCGAATCGCCGCAGAGACCTTCGACTACGGCCGCTGCACCCGCCAGGACGGCGACGAGACGCCCAAGCCGTTCTCGTTCATCAACGATTCGCTCGACGTCGAACAGGTCCCCTGCTGGATAACATCGACCAACGAGAAAATCCACCAGGTCATACGGGATAACTTCGGCAGGGCGCCGCTGTTTTCCGGCCAGATTTCCTCGACAGGCCCGCGATACTGCCCGTCGCTGGAACTGAAGGTGCGGCGTTTTCCCGACAAGCAAAGCCACCAGGTATTCATCGAACCGGAGGGACACGACACCAATTGGGTGTACCTGAACGGCGTAGCGACCTCGCTACCTGTCGATTTGCAGGATTTTATCGTCCATAACATCCCCGGCCTGGAGGCCGCCGAGGTAATCCGCTGGGGCTATGCCATCGAGTACGATTTCGCCGACCCGACGCAGTTGAGACCGACGCTTCAAACCAAGACAGTATCCGGCCTGTTCCTTGCCGGTCAGGTCAACGGGACGACCGGTTACGAAGAGGCCGGCGCTCAAGGCCTTATCGCCGCCGTCAATGCCGTGGCGCTGCTGCGTGGGTCCGAACCGCTTGTCCTGCGGCGGGACCAGGCCTACATCGGCGTGATGATAGACGACCTGGTAACCAAGGGCGTCATCGAACCTTACCGGATGTTCACCAGCCGGGCAGAGCACCGCCTGATACTCCGCGCCGACAACGCCGACCGGCGATTGACACCGATAGGAAGAGAAATAGGTCTGGTTGACGATGAACGTTGGGAAAAATTCAGCGCGAAACGACAGATCGTTGAAGAAACCGAGGCGCTGTTCAAGAAGATTCGTTTGAATGGTAAGACAATTGCCGAGCAACTCGCTAATCCGAATGTG
>DAOVLS010000228.1 GCA_030631125.1 Planctomycetales bacterium | reverse complement strand
CCGCGCGGTTCAGGGCGGTTCGGACAGACCCCTTATAGGTCTGACGAGCGTCTATCGTCGGCGGAGCGGACGCAGCGACGCCCACATTCGAGTGAATCTCGATTACGTCGAGTCTGTCATCGAGGCAGGCGGGGTTCCCGTCGTCCTGCCGGTCAATGGCGACGAGCGCACCGCCGAGCGATACGTCCGCCTGCTCGACGGGCTGGTGGTGATAGGCGGCGCGGACGTCCCGCCGGAGGCCTACGGCCAGGAGCCGCTCCCGCAGACCAAAACCATGCCCCCCGAGCGGTACGAATTCGAAAGCGAACTCATCTCCCGCTGGCTGGAAAGCGACAAACCGCTGCTTGGCGTCTGCCTGGGGACGCAGTTCGTCAACGTCGTGGCCGGCGGGACGCTTATCCAGGACATTCCTACGCAAGTCGGCACGAAGATTATCCACCGCGGACGCGGCGCCAAACACATTATCATCATTGAACCGCGCAGCCGGCTCCGTAAAATCCTCGGCGCTGAACGGGTCGTCGTGAATTCCTCTCATCACCAGGCCGTCGGGGGCGTCGGTAAAGGGTTAAAGGTTGTGGCCCGCAGCGAGGATGGTATTATCGAAGCCCTGGAGATGTCCGGCGGGCGGTTCTGCCTGCTGGTGCAGTGGCATCCGGAGCGAATGAAAGACGTCGATCATCGTAAGGCGCTGTTCGGCGCGATGATCCGCGCCTGTGAAAATAGCAGGAGAACCAATGCGAATTGACAGTCATGGACACTGTACGGTTTCGATGGGGCGCTGGCCTAGTCACCATAATGTAGTGGCCGACGCGAAGCGACTGGGAGTAGATAAAGTTTGCTGTTCCCATCCGCTGGCCACTAAGCCCACCGATCCGAAGCAGATTCGAAAAGCCAACGACGACATCATGGCGGCGATGCGGGCGTATCCGGACGTGATCCTGGGCCAGTGTTACATTGACCCCGGACATGCCCGTTTTGCCCAGGACGAGATCACCCGCTGCGTGGTCGATGGCGGAATGATAGGGCTGAAGTTCTACCACCAGTATCGGATGGACGATCCTGTCTTTTATCCGGTAATCGAGCGATGCGCCGAACTGGGCGTGCCGATGCTCATGCACGCCGGTCATCCGACCGACACGGCGGAACTTGCCACCCAGCCGTGGATAAGTGGCGCAGACCATTTCATCGCCCCGGCGAGTTTGTTTCCCGAAGCGATCTTCATCATCGGGCACATCGGCGGCGGGGGCGACTGGGAGTGGCAGATAAAGGCAATGAGCCGTGCCCCCAAAAACGTCTATATGGACACCAGCGGTAGCGTCATCGACGCCGGGATGATCGAAAAGGCCGTCCGCGACCTCGGCGCAGAGCGACTGCTGTTCGCAACCGACATGTCCACCGAGCGGGGAGTGGGCAAGATACTCGACGCCGACATTACGCCGCGACAGCGTGAAATGATCTGGGGCGAAAACATGCAAAGAATACTTAAGATGAGGAAGATATGATTTACGACGCCGACACATGGATTGGTCATTGGCCCTATCGCCGCCTGCCGAATACCGCCGCCTCCGACCTGCTGAAGCAGATGGATTCGCACGGTATCGAAAAGGCGCTGGTCGGTTCGCTTCAGGGCATCTTCTACAAGGATTCCCACGAGGCCAACCGCGAACTCACCAAAGCAGTCAGCCGGTACCGCGATCGCCTGGTGCCCTGTGCGATCCTTAATCCGACCTACTTCGGCTGGGCCGAGGACCTCAAGCAATGCCGCGAAGAATGGGCAATGCCGGTGCTGCGACTTATCCCGCAGTATCACCCGTATAAACTTACCGACGACGTGGCCGACGAAATAGTCGCCGCCGCCCACGAACTGAAGATGACAGTGGCTGTCTATGGGCGGGTTATGGACCTTCGCGGGCGAAGCCACCTGGACCACTCCCGGCAGGTTCCGGCCGATGAAATCATGGCGATGTTCAAGAAGTTCCACGGCGCCTCGTTCATGCTGCTTAATTCAGGCGCTGTCAAAGCGCCCAAAGGCGCTAAAGCGCCGAAGATATTTCAGGATGTGGCCCAGATGCACGGCGGGTGCGGGGTCGGCATCGAAAAGGGGCTGAAGACGTGCACTGCCGACCGTCTTATGTTCGGTTCGACGATGCTTCTGCGTTATCCCAAACCGGCGCTGCTGGCGATTGAAACCGTTAAGGCCACAAAGGCCCAAAAGGAAAAAATCCTCTACAAGAACCTCAAACGCCTCATCCCGGAAATGTAGGCTGGGACTTTAGTCCCACCTTTGACCTCAACAGAGAAACATAATGCAGGAATACCAAATCCCCGAAACGCGCCTGCCGTTCGTTAATGCGGAAATCGCCGAGATCAAGGTCGGCGGACAGGTTCGTCTGGTCTCCAGCATCTATGGCGGCGACGACAGCGGGCGGATATACATCTTCGACCCGGCGACGGGCGAGAGTTTCTGCCGACACCTGCCTGATGGACTCGGCGGCGCGTACATGCTGCGGACCGGGTCCGACGGGTTGCTTTACCTCGGATGCTCCGAAGGCGCGCTGGTCGTCTATGATCCGGAGGCGGACAAGTTCGAGGTCCTCGTCCGCGGCGAGATGGACGGGCTCACCTGGGGCGGATGCGTTACTGACTCGCTGGTGGTCTGGTCGGCCAACCCCGGCGAGGCGTGCGTCTATGACTGGCGGAAGCGGAAACTTCTGAAGACCTTCAAGCCGGTGGATTCTACCGACCCGCCGGCGATGTACGCCCACAGCGTCCTCGAATGTCCCGACGGAAAGATTCTGCTGGGCCTCAACTTTCCCCAGGCCAGGCTGGTGCTGCTGGACCCGGAGACGCTGGAGGCGCAGTCCCATACCCCCTCGATACTGCAAGGACGCATCGCCACACAGTGGCTGGCGTTTCTCGACGCCGGACACCTTGCGGTCGAGTGCGACAACGAGTTCTTCGTGTTGCAATACCCGTCCTTTGAGGTGATCGGTCGGATGGCCCCTCCGAAGGAGGCGGCTGCGAGTTTTTTCCAGCCGCGACGGGCCTGCTGCCTGCTTGATGGAAATATCTACAGCCTGTTCGGCGCCGACGGCGACCTGTGGCGGATTGACCCCGCCGCCGATAGTCCGGACTGGCAACTCGTACGCAAATGCTTCGCGGGGGACTCGCCGGCTATAATGTATCCCCTGGCTGACCGCTATGTTTGTGCCCTGACGACGAGCGGGCAGTTTTTGCGGCACGATACGCAAACGGGTGAGGCATTTGATTGCGAATTGGATTCCTCAGGCCTGATGCGCACTCACGCCTTCTGTGTCGTTCCCGGGATTGGTCGCGTTTTCGGCGGGCCTTACATCAACCAACGATTCTGGGAGGTGGACCTGACTACCGGTAACGGGCGAGACCTTGGAAAGGCGGCTCCGGGCGGCGGGCAAATATGCGGCGTGGTCTGGGACCAGGCCACCGAAAGGCTGATAATGGCCAGTTATACCACCTGTAGTATCACCGCCTTTGACCCGAACTCCCCTCCGGATTGGCCCAACAACCCGCACGTCCTGGCGAAAGTCGGGTACGAACAGATGAGGCCAAAGTCAATGATCCACGACGGGCGTTTCGTCTGGCTGGCTTCCGGTGCGGAGTACGCTCACCTGGGCGGAGCGCTGTCCCGCCTGGATCCGCAAACGGGTGATATCCGCGTCTGGCGAAATATCGTCCCAAATCAGACGCCCAATAGCCTTGTGTCCGACCCCGCCGGAAAAAGGATATACTTCGCCACAGAGGTATATGCCGACGGCGACTCGATACCGGCGACGGAACGGACCGCCCAGCTTGTGGCGTTCGACACCGATAATCTGACCATCGCCCGACAGCAGGGCGTCCGCGACGGAACCAGGGCTGCCCGCCTGCTGGCGATGCTTCCGTCCGGGGCGATCCTCGGACTGGAGGGAAAGGTAAAATTCACCTGGCATT
Source organism: Planctomycetales bacterium (assembly GCA_030631125.1). The sequence continues at coordinate 1,007 of DAOVLS010000228.1, read as the reverse complement.
TGAGGAAAGGAATTCTGTTTGTATGGAACCCGGACGAAGGGATGATCGAATATCTGAACGAGATTACCGACGACTTCGGCGATGTGGCTGTCGGTCCTGACGGGAAAATCTACGCTTCGGTCGGCGAGCACATCTGCACGCTTACTCTGGACGGTTCGCAGGCGTCCTTCGAGCCGATCGTTGCGACGGGCGATTGGCCGGCGAGGTATCTCCAGATTCGCGGCGGCAAATTGTACGGCGTCGTCCACAACGAACTCTGGGAGGTCCCGCTGGAGTAGCCAGGCGGAGAGCGGAAGCATGTCCACCCGCTCCGCTTTGCTATGCGTGAGGACATGGCACCCATTATTTATTGATGTTACAAAGTAGCCAAACGGAGAAACATAATGCAGAAGTATCAAATCCCCGAAACGCCCCTACCTTTCGTCAATGCGGAAATCGCCGAGATTGACATCAATGGCCGAGTGCACCTGGTCTCCAGCATCTATGGGGGGGGGAATGGCGGGCGGATTTACATCTTCGACCCGGAAACCGGTAAGAGTATCTGTCGGGAACTGCCGGAGGGCATCAGCGGTGCGTACATGTTGCGGCCAGCTTCCGACGGGCGGCTGTACCTCGGCTGTGGGGAAGGCTCACTGGTTGCTTATGACCCCCGCGCCGACCGCTTCGAGGTCCTCGTCAGCGGCGAGTTGGAGGGGATTGCCTGGGGCGGGTGTGTTACCGATTCGCTGGTGGTATGGTCGGTTAATCCCGGCGATGCGTGCGTTTATAACTGGCGGGAGCGGAAACTGCTGAAGACCTTCAAACCGATGGACTCCGAGCAACCACCGGCCAGGTATGCACATAGTGTCCTGGAATGCCCCGACGGTAAAATTCTCTTCGGCCTGAACGTTCCCCAGGCCAGGCTGGTCCTGCTGGACCCGGAGATGTTGGAGGCGCAGTCCTATACGCCCTCGATACTGCAAGGACACACCGCCACACAGTGGCTGGCGTTTCTCGACGCCGGACAT
>DAOVLS010000225.1 GCA_030631125.1 Planctomycetales bacterium | reverse complement strand
CACAGCCGGCCAAACACAGCAAAATAACTACACCTGTCAGGATTACAATGGTCTTACGCACGATGACATCTCCTCTATTGTAACCGTTCAGTTCGTAGTTTGTAGGCTGGGCCGGAGCGCAGCGCAGTCCCACCTTTACCTGTTCGGAGTCAGGAAGGTGGGACTCGCTTCGCTCGGCCCAGCCTACTTTAATTCGCTTTTCTTCCGGCGATGCCTTTGGTGGATTTGGTGATTTTTTTGGCTTTTTCCTTGGGGCGGAGGCTACGGGTGGCTGCGCCTGCGCGCCACATCTCGGAATTACCCATGACCGACAGTTCCTTGTCCAGGCGTTTGCGGTAGTCGGCCTTGCCGCAGACGGTCAGGACGCGCTTCGTTTCTGCTCCGCTGGCGACACGCTTATACAGTTCCTTGAAGACGGGCAGGACGGCCTTCTTGAATTTGCCCTTCCAGTCCAGCGCGCCGCGCTGGGCGGTGGCTGAACAGTTGGCGTACATCCAGTCCATCCCGTTCTCATCTACCAGGCGGATGAGGCTTTGGGTCAGTTCCTCGACGGTTTCGTTGAAGGCCTCGGACGGACTATGGCCGTGGGCGCGGAGCGTGTCGTACTGTGCTTCCATAATCCCGGCCAATGCTCCCATCAGCACGCCGCGCTCGCCTGTCAGGTCGCTGAAGACTTCGTTCTGGAACGTCGTCGGGAACAGGTAGCCGGATCCCACGGCGATGCCCAGCGCGATGCAACGCTGCCGGGCCTTGCCTGTGGCGTCGGCCTCGACGGCGAAACTGGAATTAATCCCCGCCCCGGACAGGAAATTCCGCCGGACCGATGTTCCCGAACCCTTCGGCGCGACCAGAATCACATCGACGTCCTTCGGCGGGATGATCTTCGTCTGGTCCTTATAGGCAATCGAGAATCCGTGCGAGAAATACAGCGCATCGCCCGGATTGAGGCATTTCTTGATCATAGGCCAGATGGCCTTCTGCGCGGCGTCGGAGACGAGCATCTGTATAACCGTTCCGCGTTGGGCGGCTTCTTCGATGTCGAAGAGGGTTTTGCCCGGTTTCCATCCGTCTTTGACGGCGCGGTCCCAGTCGGCCTTGAATCGTTTCGCCTGCCCGACGATTACGTTGAAGCCGTTGTCTCTCATATTGAGCGACTGTGCCGGGCCTTGGACGCCGTATCCGATGACCGCGATAGTCTCGTTCTTCAGGACCCGCCGGGCCTTGGCCAGCGAGAACTCCTTGCGTGTGATAACTTCTTCTTTGACGCCGCCAAAATTGATAATCGCCATGATAGATTCTCCTTTGCGAAAGTTAACCGGTTATTGAGATTGATATTCTTACTTTTTCCGGCGTGAAATTTCAAGAAGGTTTCTTCGGTAACGACATCTCGTTTAGTTTGTAGGCCGGGACGTAGCGGAGCGAAGTCCCGGCAATTCAGGAAAGGTGGGACTCCGCTTCGCTCCGTCCCAGCCTACAAGTTTATTCAGGCCAGGCAATGCGCGTCGCGCGTTGCGGCGACTTTGGCGATGATCGATTCGGGCTTTTCGCTTGGGTTCCACATTGCTTCAGCGAGCAGGCACGGCGGAAGTGGCATGCGCTCTTCCCACATTCCGTCCTCGACCAGGCCGGTGATGGTAAGCCTTTTCGGACGTGCGGCGACAGCGGCCTTGATTGTTCGGCAGACGGCGGGGAGGTGCTTCCGCCAGCCGATCTCGGCCTGTTTCCATCGCGGCTGAACCAACTCCGTTCGGCGGCGAATAAAATCACGATCGGCCCGGCCCATAACGAACGGGCCGAGTTGGTTCTCGAAAGTGTCCCAGTCCAGTTGGATCATTCCCTTGAAGGTCAACCCAAGGTCCTCATTGGGACTCCGCAGACCCGCCAGGCGGCGGGTGTAGGACAATGCGTCGTCAAGCGATTCCAGGCCTGTAACGTCGTAGGCATACGGGAAGCAACCCGCGTCCGCCCAGGTGATGTTGATGCGCGGATCGACGGCCTTGATGTAATCAATGTCGTCGCGGATGCTGATGGCGTGCAGGCCCCACTGTATCCACAGGTCCGGGTGACGCTCCAGCAGGGCTTTTCCGATGTGGTTAACCCAGTTAGCCGCCAGTTCGGCGATGGGCTTTCGCCCTATCTTCCGCTCGTGGGTCTCGGTGAAAACTTCGAAGTAGATGCCGTCGCCGCCGAGGGGCAGGTATTGCTCCTCGTAGGTGCGGATAACGCGGTCGCGCCAGAAGGCAAGTTGGCCCGGGTCGGACGGGTTGACCTTTTCGCCCCAGCACCACGTGAAGCCCCAGATTAACTTGATGCCCAGCGAGTGGGCGTAGTCGGTAATCTCGCGGGCGTTGACGGGTGCGTAATCGTTCCAGACGATCAGGATGTTCATTTTCCAGCGGCTCATGTTTTCCAGGAATCGCCGGTAGTCATAGACAACGTGTCCCCAGGTCCAGATGCCTCGGTCGAGGATTTTCGGCGAGCCGGTCAGGTCCCAGGCCGGTACCGGCTGGTGGAACGGTGCTACCGGGCGGATGTCGGGGTGGGGCGGTTCGGGCGCGTTCGGCAGCGGAAACCGCGGCGCGGTCAAACCGGTAACGTACGGGTCGTAGCAGTAATGTTCCCAGTCGCGGACGGCGTAGAGTACGCCGGGCGAGTCGGCTCCGGCCAGCACCAGCACCTGCCGGGCGGGGTTGTACGGGCTTGGCAGGACGGCGATCGCGTACGATTGCGGCTTGCCCGCCAGGCGGATTTTGCCCTCGGCGACAAGTGAAGCGATGAGGCTGTTGGTTTCCGGCGTGCCGACGGCCAGGATGTTGTGCTTCTTGAGCCTGCGCCGGTCGCAGTCGCCGGCGATGGTCTGCACTACGTATGGAACGTGCTGCTGGATTAACGCGCCGGCCTCGGCTGCGGCGTAGTGCTCGAGCGGTTCGTCCAGCCCGGCAAGCACCATCCAACGCGAGGCGTCAAATTTCAGTTTGATGAGCATCATTTCGACCTTTCATCCCTGTCTGCGGCAGACAGGTCTTCCAATAGTTGCCAACACACCCACATCGTTCGCGGCACGTGGAAGCAGCCTTTCCACTTTCCGCCCTTCAGGTCCAGGAATACCTCCCCGCCGCGGTCGAGGTAGCCGAACCATTCGCCATGCTCGTCGTCGCCGAAGCGGTCCCAGGTGTAATCGTGTATCTTCTCGAACCATTCGGCGAACTCCGTCCGGCCGGTGTGCTTATATGCAAGCAGCGCCGCAACAAGCGCCTCGCCGTGGACCCACCAGAGTTTCCGGTCCCACTCCAGTTGCTCCGGCGGCTTGCCGGCTGCGTCGCGGTAATAGAAAAACCCGCCGTATTTCTCGTCCCATCCGAAATCGAGCATATTGGGAATCGCTTCGATTGCCTCGGTAACGATGTCGCCGGCGCCCCAGGCGTCTCCGGCGGAGATCAGGAACCACAGACATTCCAGCGCGTGCCCGGGAAGGACCAACCGACCGGGGAATGTGTCGGGGTGTGAGCCGTCCGGCGCGACGTTATCGAAGACCAGACCTTCCTTGCGGTCAACGTGCAGGTTCAGAATCCTCTCGGCCGATGCCAGCCCGCATTGTCGAAAAACAGGATCGCTAATAACCGATTCCAACTCCTGCGACATGTTCACGTTAATCATGTCGAAGGCCAGCGACGTTAATGGTCTGACGCCGGGGATGAACCGCGAGTATGGGTCTTCCTTGTTCACCAGCCATTCCTGGATACCCCTGTACGTTTTTATTGCCAGGTCGCGCGCCCAGTCGGCCTCGGGACCGGCGGCTGCGGCGTACTCTGCCAGTCCCATCGCGCAGAAACAATCGCTGAAGATGCAGGTATTGGCGTAGGCTTTTCCGTCCCGCTCCAGGGCGAAATAGATATTCCCGTTTTCATCGAACCCGTGGTCGCGGATGAACTCCGCCCCCAGGCGGGCGAGGTCCAGATATTCCGCCTCCTGCCGGACGAGGCGATACATCTTCGACAGCACCCATACCTGCCGGCCTTGAAGCCACATGAACTTGTCCGTGTCGTACACCTTTCCGGCCCGGTCCAGGCAGGTGAAGTACCCGCCGCATTCGCGGTCGGGCGAGTGGCGAAGCCAGAACGGCATCACGTCGTCGAGCAGTTTGTCGTGATAGAAGTTCGCGTATCGGGCGATGTCCATTGTGTTGACCTTTCCGGAAAATGCTTCGACGGTGGTATTATCCGACGAAGTCAAAGCGAGTCAAGAATGCTTCTCCGCCGCTCGGCGGATGGACCAGGTCAGTTGGTGGGTTTTGAGTGCTTCGGCGTATGTGCAGCGGATGGCCGATGCGTCGCCGGTGCGGACAGCCTGGATGAATGTCTCGGCCTCGGTCAGGTAGGGATCGTCGTCGGCGAAGTCGAGCGTTTCGATATCTTCACCGCCGGGATAGCGAACGTGAAGCCGGCAAAGGCCGTAGGGGTCGGAAAGGACGATTCGCAACCCATCGCCCCATGCCTCCAGTTCGGCCAGGTATTTTTTTTCGTGCAGCAGTATGCCGTGTGTCAGCGAGCCGACGGCCCCGTTTGTGAAACGCCAGACGGCCGCTGTTGCGCGCGGGATGCGAAACTCTTCAGGAACGTCCGCCTCGATTGACCTGCCGTCAGGTCCGTCGGGGACGTCGGAAAGTTGCCCCGCCGGTTCGGCGCCGGTGATTGCTACGGCTGCGATTGTGGACAAGTCCACGTCGCCGGCGATGTACCGCGTCAGGTCGCAGAAGTGCGTCGCCTGTTCGACGACAGGCCCGCCGGTGCGGCGGATGTCCCACCAGACCTTGCTTGCGATTTCGCTGTAGGCGCAGTTGTAACGGGCGACGACCGCGCGGATGCCGCCGGGGACCTCGGCGATGATTTCCTTCATCTTCGCCACCGCCCGGCTGTAGCGGAACATATATCCGACCGAGATAATCAGACCGGCTTCAGCGGCGCGGGCCAGTGCGTCGGCTACGGGTGCGACTTCTTCCGGCGGGGCGGTGGAGAT
>DAOVLS010000433.1 GCA_030631125.1 Planctomycetales bacterium | reverse complement strand
ATAGGTGTTCGTCCTGGTCCAGAGGATTTTCCCGTCGGCGAGGTTGACGCATACCAGCGTGGAAGGTTCGGAGCAGACGAAGAGTTTGTCGCCGACGATTATCGGCGTGGAGTTGCTCCAGGAGGGCATGGGCGTCTTCCAGACGACATTGGTACCGGCCGACCATTGCGTCGGCGGCCTGGCGGCGGGATACTTACCCGTCCCGTCAGTCCGCCAACCGACCGGTCCGGCCGCTGCGGTAAAGGCGACGAGCAAACATACAAGAATAAGCGGCATTGTTTTCACAGTTTCATCCTCACCTGATTGATTTCAGCAGTTTCTTTGCATCGCGGGCATACCGGGAGTCTTTGTGGTTCTCGATGATATCCGTCAGGATCGCCTTGGCCTTTTTCCTCCTGCCCGCAGCCAGGTAGGATTTTGCCAGGCCGAGTTTGCCTTCGGCGGGGTCAGACTGGTCCGGACGGGGCTTCTTCACGACCGGATCAACCCTGGGCTTTGGTTTATTTTCGGGCGGATTGGGTTTTACCTTCGGCGGCTTGGGGGCGACCTTCAGGCAGATGAGTTTTCCCTGGTGGTTCCGGCAGTAAATCCGCCCGTCGGCCAGGACCGGAACAGTCCAGCACGTGCCCGAAAGGACCTTCTTTCGCGCCAGTTCCTTATATCCGCTCGGCGACGGCTCGGCCACGACCAGCGCTCCCCGCTGCTCCATTATTATCATCTTTCCGCCGGCGATCATGAGAGAACTTTCCCTGCCGAAGCCTCTCTGCGACCACTTAACCTTGCCGCTGGCGAAGTCCAGGCACTTGAGCCGCTTCGACCAGTCGAAGCCGTAAAGGTGCCCCTTCCATAGGACGCAACCATTGAAGTGGTTGGCCATATTCTTATTCCGCCAGAGGACGGAAAGTTTTCCGCCGCTGATTTTCAGCAGCGCGCATCCGATACCGTAGCCGGAGGAGATGAACATCTTGTCGCCGGAGATAATCGGGTCGGCGGCGTTGACGAGATGCTGGTTCTTGCAGTGGTGCCGGCCAAGGACTTTCCCATCTGCCCGGTTCAGCACATTCAGAAACGCTCCGCTGAACATGGCTACGTATTTCCGCCCGCCCAACTCGAACAGTACGGGCGTAGCGTAACCTGCATGTCCCCTGCCCGTTTTCCAGACGATCTTTCCGGTTGCCTTCTCGAGCGCCACACCGGCGTCGCCGATGTTCAGGATCAACAGTTTTCCCGCGACCAGCGGCGAGCCGGCAAGGCCCCACTGCGGGATGCCTGTGCCCAGTTCCTTCGGGACGTTCTTCTTCCAGACAACCTCTCCCGAATCGGCGTCCCGGCAGAAGACCTGTCCGTTGTGGCTCATAGTGAAGACGTGCTTTCCGTCCACCGTCGGCGTCGCGCGCGGGCCTGGGTATCCGCCCTTGGGGTTCTTCGGGCAGGGGTACGATTTCTTCCATATCTCCTCGCCCGTATCGGCGTTCAGGCACCAGACGATGTCGTTGCCGCCGATGTGTCCCATCGTATAGACGCGGTCGCCGACGACGGCGACAGAGGAATAGCCCACGCCGACCGTTTTTTTCCAGAGGACTTGAGGTTCTTTCTTCCGCCAGGCTTCAAGCCAGCCTTTTTCGTCGGAGATACCGTTGTGGTCAGGCCCGCGCCAGTTGGGCCAGTCCGCCGCCTCGGTGCGAACCGCCGCGAGAGAAAAAAGGCAGCCGAAACCGCAATAAACGACAGCAGCACCAAATAACGTCCTCTAAGTGGCAGGGCAAGTCTCACTTCGTTTGCTCCTTAGGCGATTCTTTTTTGGCGGGACTTTTTTTATCCGTCTTACGTTCACTCCCAGCCGGGTTGGCTTTCGCCCGGTCGGGGCCGGGACCTACTTTCAGGCAGACCAGTTCGCCTTTGTAGCTTCGGCAAAATATCTTCCCGCCCGACAGGACCGGAACCGACCAGTAGATACCCGAAAGGATTTTCACCCGCCCCAGTTCCTTGTAACCGGCGGGTGAGGCCTCGGCGACGATCAAGGTTCCCCGCCACTCCATAATGATCATCTTGCCGTCGGCGATCATGAGGGCGCAATCCTTCTTCCCCAGCCTCCGCGACCACTTGACATCGCCGGTCTGAAAATCCAGACACCTCAATCTCGTGCGATTGAAACGGTCAAAACCGTAGATGTGTCCCTTCCAGAGCACGCAATTATTGAAGTAATTGCTCATCTCCCTGTTCTGCCAGAGAACGGTGGGTTTTTCGCCGTCGATCCTCAGCAGCGCGCAGCCTTTCTTATAACCCGAGGAGATGAACATCTTGTTGCCGGAGATTATCGGGTCGGCGGCATTGACGTCGTAGGCGACTTTCCGCTCTTGCCGCCAGATTTCCTTTCCGTCCGCGGCGTTCAACACCACCAGCGAGTTGACGTTGCAGATGGCCACGCATCTGGTCCGACCCATTGTGAAAGATACGGGGGTGCTGTATCCGGCGGT
>DAOVLS010000164.1 GCA_030631125.1 Planctomycetales bacterium | reverse complement strand
CTTGTTGATGTTTCGGACGCGGAAAGGGAAGCCCTGAACGGTTGCGTAAGGCGGGGCGTCGCGGTCGATACCGGAGTAACCGGTGGTGAAGGTGTATGCCCCGACAGTGGCGTATGGCGATATGCTGGTGAAACCGCTGGTTCGCACGTATTTCTCGATGCGTGCGTGATGCCCGATGCGGGTGAAGTTGGCGAAGATTCCCTCTCCGGCTAGGTCGGCGTCGTTGCTGATGCAGCAGCCGACCATAAGGAGGTTATTCTCGCCGAGCGTCGTTCCCGGCCCGCCTTGCCTACCGGCAGGCAGGTCGGCGGCGCCTGATTCGATGATGACGTGCTCGCGGATGGTATTGCGCGGACCAATGGTGCAGAGGCCCGCGTCCTGGTCGCCGCCGGCCGGGCCGCAGCCCACGATGCAGCCCGGTAGCAGTCGGCAGGAGCGCCCGATCCGCGTCCTGCCCGTAACCGTTACGTTATTGCAGATAACGGTCCCGGCCTCGACGACCACATCAGGTCCGATGAAGGTAAAAGGCCCGACCTGAACGTCGTCGGCCAATCCCTCAGGGTTCATAACTATCGCTTTGGGTGAAATCATAACAATTGCCAATTGTCAATTGCCAATTGCCAATTGCCAATTGGCAATCGGCAATCCTTCAAATAGGTTCGGCATCTACCAGCATGAATTTTATTTCGGCTTCGGCGGCGAGGTTTTCACCGACCATTGCCCGGCACTTGCAGTGCCCGGTCCGGCTTCGGACGTGCAGTGCCTCGACTTCGATTATCAGTTGGTCTCCGGGTCGGACGGGGCGGCGCATCTTCGCCCGGTCCATGCTCAGCAGCACAGCCACCTTTCCGGTATGCTCCAGACGCTGGCTCAGGAGGATGCCCGACATCTGCGCCATCGCTTCGAGGATCATCACGCCGGGCATTATCGGTTCGCCGGGGTAGTGTCCCTGGAAGTAGGGTTCGTTTATCGAGACGTTCTTTACGCCGACGCCTTTGCGGTCGCCGTCCAGTTCGATGACGCGGTCGATCATCAGGAACGGGTATCGGTGCGGCAGGAGTCGCATGATTCGGCGGATATCGAGCGAAGGTTCGCGGAGCAGCGCGCCGGCCCGTTCGCGCGTGGCGACCTGTTCGGTGAGTTTCCGCACTAACTGGTGATTGAGGCTGTGCCCGCTCCTGTAGGCGACGATCCGCCCGCGAAGCGACCTTCCAAGAAGCGCCAGATCGCCCACCAGGTCGGCAATCTTGTGGCGGACGTGCTCGTCGGCGAAACGCAACTCGTTATCGACAGGTCCGTCCGGCCCCATCACCAGGAAATCCTTCGCCGTCAGGTGTTTTCCCCATCCTTTTGCCTGGAAGGCCCTGGCTTCATCTTCCAGCAGGAACGATCGTGCCGGGGCGATGCTGGCGGCGAAATCATCCTCATACAGCCTGAACGCCAATACCTGCCGGCCTACGCTCTTGCTGAGCGAGCTGTAGTCCAGGTCGAAAAGTATGTCCAGGTAATCGCCCTCGCCCGGTAGCGCGGCGATCATTGCCTCGCCATGCGAGACGGCGATTGGCGTATCTATGACGAAAACCTTTTTGTCCGCTTCCTGCTGTTCGGTACCGGCTGCCACAAGCGCGTCAGTAAAGGGTCTGGCTGAACTGTCGCCGCCGGGGACCTCTTCGGCGTCCAGTTCGATGAGGACATTGTCGATGCCGAGTCCGTTAACGGCGGCGAGGACGTGCTCGATGGTGTTTATCGAGACGGTCCCGTCGTGGATGCTGGTTCGCCGGTCCTGATTGGGGGTCAGGTTTGCGGCAGTGGCGCTGATACGGGCGGGGTTCGGAAGGTCGGTCCGCACGAACACTATCCCCGTGTTCGCCTCGGACGGGCGAAACCGCAATCGAGCCTCGACGCTGCTGAACAGCCCCAGACCGGAAACTTCCGCTTCGGCTTTAATCGTCTGCTGATTCAAGTTCCGCGAGCCTCTTTTCCAGTTCTTGTACCTTCTTCCGCAGTTCAGGCAGTTCGGAGGTTATCTTCCAGACCCGCAACTGCTTCCTGGCCGGAAGGGCCGGATAACCGATTACCTCTGTACCATCGGGAACGTCCCGTATTATACCGGTCTGGGCCGCTGCTCTCACGCCCGTTCCCAGCGTAATATTGTCGCTGATACCCACCTTTCCGCCGAGGGCGACGTAGTCCTTCAGCACGCAGCTTCCGGCGATTCCGACCTGCCCAGCCAGGACGCATCCTCGCCCAATCCGTACATTGTGCGCTACCTGAACGAGGTTGTCTATCTTCGTTCCGTCGCCGATGCGCGTGGCTCCGAATTTTCCGCGGTCAACGCAACTGCACGCCCCGATGTCAACCTCGTCGCCTATCTCGACGGTGCCGATGTGCGGAATCGGGTTGTGTCGTCCTTCGGCGAAATAGTACCCGAAGCCGACCGATCCGATTACCGCATTCGGGCCTATCCGGCAGCGCCGCCCTATCCTGCACCCGCTGATAATAACCGTCCCGGCTTGCAGGATGGTGTTTTCGCCGATTTCCGCGTCGGCCCCGACTGTAACGTTTGCGCACAGGACGGCGCCTGCGGCGATTTTTGCCCTGTTGCCGACCACTGCGCCAGGGCCTACGGCGGCGCTATCGGCGATTTCGGCGTCTTCTGCCACTACCGCCGTCGGATGCACGCCCGGGGCAGGAAGGTCGTCAGGCCTGGCTGACATCTCCAATACGGCGACGACAGCCAGCATGACATTATCCACGCAGATCAGCGGCGTTTGCGTCGAAGGCCGGTCCGGCCCGACGATAACAGCGCCGGCCCGCGTATCGGCCAGTTGGGCTGAATGTTGGTCGTCGGCCAGGAAGGAGACATCTCCCGCCCCGGCAGAGGACAACGGAGCGATGTTGCTGATAACGCCGCCGCCGTCGCCGACGACCTGCCCGCCGATACGACCGGCAAGTTCACTGACTGTAAGGTTCAATTCGGTCATTATTGACCCGTTATCATATCTTTACCGAAGGGGTTAGACAAGGGTAACGACAACACCGCTAAACGGCAAGCCGACCGGCTTGCCGTTTAGCGGTGTTCGAGGACCAATAGACGCAATTATGCAATAAATCGCTGATCATGCTAAACACGTACGTCATTTCGGTCGGTTGGCGTATTTATGATTTGCCCACTGAAGCACTGCGTCGGTAAGGTCGATTGCGGGATTGTGATACAGGCATTTGCGCTGGGCGATTTTGTTGAGCAGTTCGGTGGTGGTCTTGCTGGCGATTGGGACGTCCTCGCGGTAAATCACAAGGTCGCAGCCTCGCTGTTTTGCGACGGCTTCGACGGCGGCGAGGACTTCGCGGTACATCTCCTCGGTAAGCCGACGGTGCCAGCGCATTGCCGTTTGCTCCTGGATTTTACGCCACACAGATTGCTTCAAGGCGAGTTCCTGTAACTCTGCTGATTTTTGTTCGTAAATTTTCGATCCCGGTTCCAGACCTTTGAGCATCTCTTCGAGTTGCTTGATGACATTGATGCGTTTTTTGTCTTCGGCGGCGATGGCTTCGCGCTTCCGGGTGAATTCGGCGTTGAGGTCTTTGGCCTTTTGGTAACTGTTGAAAACGGTTGCAATGTCGCAGACGGCTACCCGCGTCGGCTTGGCCGCTGCGGTGACCGGTGCATTCTGGGCGGAACTGCGATTGAAAAATGTGACAACGCCCACTAAAAGAACCGCCGCAATCAAAAGCATCCTTGAGGATTTCATCTTTTAGTTCTCCTGTATAAATAAATTTGCTTGCGCCCTGGGTTTGCGAACATGGCCTGCACGTTTAGCAATGTGTGTCAAAAAACCCACCCGATGCTGAAACTGACCAGTTGTGTGTCGTCTTCGTCGGTCTTGTTGATGGGGAAGCCGAAGTCGAGGCTCATGGGCACCGGTCCGAAGAAGGGCAGGTGCAGCCTCAGCCCGAATCCGGCGGAGACGCGGTAGTTCCTGATTTCGATGTTCTCTTCCACCGTACCGCTGTCGAGGAAGACGACGCCGCGTAGGTTCCGCGCGATTATCGGGAAGGAGTATTCGGTGCCGAGGAACATTTTGAAGTCGCCGCCGACGGGATCGTCGCCCGGTCCCTGTCTCGGGCTTATCCCTCGGAAGTCGAACCCGCGGACCGAGCCTAATCCGCCGCCGTAGTATCGTTCGAAGACGGGTGCATCCCCGAAGATGGCCCCGGCTGAAGCGCGGGCGGCGAGGATGTGCTTTCGCTCAAGCGAGTCGGTATAAACGGTGTGGTAGATGCGGTAATCGGCATCGGCCCGTCCGAAAGTAAAATCACCCATGACCTGCTCGTAACTGGTGCGGAAGCGGTCGCCCTTGGACGGAAGCCACCGGCTGTCGGTCCTGTCGCGGACCAGCGTACCCTTTGCCCCCGCCAATGCAGAGGTTCCCTCTACGTCCCGGACGTCCCGGGGTGCGTCGTCGTCGAGGTCGTCCACACGCACGCCTTCGACTCGTCCGGCAACCTCCCCGTACCAACGGTTTTTGAAGCGGTGTCCCACGCTGACGAGTCCGCCGTAGCGTGTCTCGTCGTAGCATTCCCGTCCTGATGTGAACACGAACGCGCGTGTTCCCAGCGAATAAGGTTTGTCGAACAGATACGGCTCCCGCCAGTCGATGCGGAACCGCATGAATTCCGTTCCCGGCTCGGCGTTGATACTGAGCGTCTGCCCGCCGCCCCTGAAGGACCGCTTTCCGGTCCGGTCACGCCGGGCGAACAGGTCGAAGTTACGCTCCGTGAAGGAGATGTTCCCCAGCAGCCCGGCGTTGCTCGATATGCCTGCGCCGATAAGGAACCGGGCGGTTTTGGTCTCTGTTACCTCGGCTACGGCGTTTCGGACGCCCGGAGCGTCCCCGTAGGGCGTAACGGTAACTTTCCCGAACAGGCCCGTTTCCATCAGCCGCCTGCGGGACTCCTCGGCGGCGACAGCGTTATACAACTGCCCCGGATCAAGCCGCAAATGCCGGCGGATGACGTTCATCTTGGTTACGTCGTTGCCGCGAACGTCAATCTGCCCGACGCGAAACTGGCTACCCTCGTCAATGGTGTAAACCAGGTCCGCCAGGCCGGGCTTGTCGGTGTATCGGGTCTTGACCGCGACGTTGACCTCGATGTAACCGATCTCGCCGTAGGTGCTGCGGATGCCCGCAAGGTCTCTGCTCAGGGACAGGCCGTTATAGTACGCCCCGGCGAGGAGTTTGAGTCTCCTGCGAATCTCATCGGCGGCGAAGACCTTGTTGCCGATGAAAACGGTATTGCGGATGCAATAGTGAGGCCCCTCGTCGATGACGAATACCAGGACGACTTTTTTCTTGTCGGCGGAAAAATCGCGCCGGCAATCGGCCTGTGCGTCGAGGAAGCCTTCGGACCGGTAGAAGTTTCTCAGGTCCACGACGTCCCGGTCGGCGGTTTCAGTATCGAGCGTTCCCGGTCGGAAAGGCCAGAGTTTCGCCTTGCTTGAAATTACGCCTTTGAGTTTCCGCGCTCCGAAGGACGAATTACCCTCAAAGCGGATTTTCCGGATGGAGACCTTTGGTCCTTCGACGATTTCATAGACCACTTTCCCGGCGTCGCGGAGGGCGGCGGCGTTGAGTTTGACCTCGACGAAGTGGTATCCGCCGGAGCGGTATTTGCTCTGTATCGTCCGGACGCCGCTTTCTATCCGGAAGCGGTCGATCGGGTCGCCGCCGCCGAAGGTCAGCATCGCTGAAAGAGTGGTATCGGCGAAGACCTTGTTGCCTTCGAAGATTACCGCCTCTACTAGCGGCCGCTCGGCAACGGTGAAGGTAACGATGACGCCCTTATCGGTCTGTGTCTTTGTGGCTACGACGTTATTG
>DAOVLS010000208.1 GCA_030631125.1 Planctomycetales bacterium | reverse complement strand
GCCGCCTTTGGCGGACGCCTGCTTGACGAACTCCTTCGGCAGGAGTTTGCGAACGGTCGCCTTTTCCGTCAGGCGGAGTTTTTTTCCCATCAGACGTTCTTTGGCGGTGGGCACGTCGGGGCTTTTTTTGATAATGGCGATAATTTCGTCGATGTCGGCAACGGCCAGGATCAGACCTTCCAGCAGGTGCGCCCGCTGGCGCGCCCGGCGGAGCAGGTAACTCGTCCGGCGGCGAACGACCTCCTTGCGGTGTTCCAGGAACGCCACCAGAAACTGCCTCAGGTCGAGCGTCCGAGGCGCGCGGTTGACAAGGGCGATGTTGATGATGCTGAAGGTGTTCTGGAGCGGCGTGTACTTGTAGAGTTGATTTATCACCAACTCCGGTTCCGCGCCTCTTTTCAGTTCGACTACGATCCGCATCCCGTCCCGGTCGGAGTGGTCGTTCAGGTCGGCGATGTCGGGAATTCGCCCGTTTTTGACGTTATCGGCAATCCGCTCGATGATGGTGGTCTTGAGAACCTGGTATGGAATTTCAGTGATGACGATCAGCGTTTTTGAGCCTCGGGCCTGCTCTTCGGTGTGCATCCGTGCGCGGAGGGCGACGTGCCCCCTGCCGGTGGTGTAACCCTTGTGGATACCGCCGCGTCCGCAGATTATTCCGCCGGTGGGAAAATCGGGACCCGGGATGATTTTCATCAGGTCGATGATGTCGGCTTCGGGATTGTCGATAAGGTGCACCAGCGCGTCGCATATTTCGCCGAGGTTGTGCGGCGGGATGGACGTGGCCATTCCGACTGCGATGCCCTGCGAACCGTTGACCAGCAGGTTTGGGAACTTACTCGGAAGGACGGTCGGTTCGGTGCGGGTATCGTCGTAATTGGCCTGCATATCGACGGTGTCGTACTGGATGTCTTCGAGCATTTCGGTAGCCGGGGCGGTCATTCTGGCCTCGGTGTACCTCATTGCCGCCGGCGGGTCGCCGTCGATCGAGCCGAAGTTGCCCTGCGGATCGACCAGCGGGACGCGCATGTTCCAGTCCTGACCGAGGCGGACCAGCGTGGGATAGACCACGCCTTCGCCGTGCGGATGATAGTTTCCGGAGGTGTCGCCGGCGATCTTCGCGCACTTTCGGTGCTTGGTGCGCGGGCCGAGGTGCAGGTCGTGCATCGCCATCAACACGCGGCGCTGCGACGGTTTCAGGCCGTCGCGGATATCAGGCAGCGCACGGTCCATTATCGTGCTCATCGCGTAGGTCAGATACGAATCTCGCATCTCCTCTTCGATGAGCAGGTCTTCGATCTGCTCCGCCGGAAAGATCAGTTCAGCCGGCATTTCAGCAACCGCCGCAGCCGATTCGTTATCAGAACTGTCCGGCGCCGACGACGTCAATTTACGTTTTGCCACAAATCTACTCCCGGTAAGAATCAATGAACTCAGAGACTCGCAAGACATTCTGCCGCCTTGCCTTTTAGATTCCCAAGGATATATTATCGCATCAAAATCGATGGATTGCAATCAGCGGTTTTGCGTCTTTTCGCCTTTGCGACTGGTGAGTGTTGCAAAAATGGAGTATATTATTTCACCGGCGAAAATCGAAAAATACGAACTATGATAGATGAACAGACCATCACGAAGGCTGCAAATCTGCTGCTGGCCGCCGCACCGGGGTCGAAGGTGATCCTGTTCGGTTCGTACGCACGCGGGCAGGCCGACGCGCGCAGCGACCTGGACTTCCTGGTCGTCGAGCCGGAGGTGAAAAACCGTTTCGATGAAATGGTTCGGCTTTCCGAAGTCTTGCGTCCGCTGCTGCTTCCCGTCGATGTGCTGGTAGTCAGTGAAGAGAAATTCGATTACTGGCGGGATACGCCCAACACCGTATATTACCGTGCAGTGAAAGAAGGAAGAGTCTATGAACAGGTCGCATGAACATTGCGGAGTTCTTTTGCAAAAGGTATGTGGTTACGATTTTTGCGAAACGGCAAGCCGGACGGCTTGCCGCTTCGCAAAAACTGTAAAATCAAAACACAAATGCACTTAACAATTTCATACAACAATTGAACCAAAACATTACCGGACTAATCGGTTGGAGTATTAAAGGATTGACAGCATCCACTATCGAAAAAAAACGTGATCTGCCTCTCTGGCTCTGGTTGGGGTTGCCTCTGGCGTCGATAGCCCTCCGGCTGGTCGTCCCGGCGGTGCTGGATGCGGAAGGCTGGAAGCAGCAGATGACCGAAGAGTTCGGGCTTGTCCAGAACCTGACGGTCCTTTTCCTGCTACCGGCGGTCGTGATGGGCGTATTAATCTTCCTTCGCCGGCGCGAACTGCCGAGAGGCATCGGATGGGTGATGCTGCTTGTCGCACTGGGCGCCTTTTACTTCGCCGGGGAAGAGGCCAGTTGGGGACAGCACTGGCTGGGATACGGCACGCCCGAAGCCCTAAAAAAAATCAACACACAGGACGAATTCAACGTCCATAACATACACAATATCTTCAATAACGTGCCAAGGCAGTTGATGTTCGCCGCTACTGTGGTCGGCGGGATCATTCTGCCTCTGGTGCTGAAACGCAGGCTGGCTGAACCGGGCGCACCGAAAAGCCCCTGGTACTGGCTGATTCCCAACTATCGGCTGATACCAATCTCAGCAATAGCGATTCTCCTGAGGTTGCCGAAGCGGCTGGAGGACATAATGGACACCCCGCCGGACGGAAGTTACGCCGACATGGCCTTCTTCCAGGGCTCCGGCGAGTTCAAGGAATACTGCTACGCAATGGTGATAATGTTCTTTGTGTTGAGCGTTTATTTGAGGATGCGTTCCAGCAAGTCCCACTGACCTAACTGAAAAAATTTAAACCACAAAGGACACGAAGGACACAAAGAAAAGAATTAAAAATTCATTTTGTTTTTCTTTGTGTTCTTTGTGCCCTTTGTGGTTCGCTCTTTTACCGCTTTCCCGAAGCGTGCCGAAGGCGAATCAGATACATTTTCCCCCACTTTTGTTTTTGGGAAATAATCGGATCGGTACAGGCTTCGACCCGTCCCAGGTTGCCGGGTTTGAGAATTTCAACTTTTCTACCGTCCTGCTCGATAATCTCCGTCGCACCCAGTTCAATCAGTCCGTGATCGCACGTAATCAGCCAGGGAATGTCGGAACTTTTGAGCGAATCGACGGTCCAACGCTTTGGATCGGGCGTACCGTGCGGACCCGCCCAGTGGCCGAAGCGCCCCAGGTACAGTTCCACTGCCAGTTTATGCGTGCTGAGAACCGCAAATTCGTCATCGCCCAATAGAGGTTTCGCCTCTCGTGCAAAGGCGACCATCTTCTGCCCGTCGCGCGTGCGGGCGTGCCGGCTGAACATGTGCCGGTCGATGAATATCACGCCCAGCATCCCCACCACCGCCAAGGCTGCGACTCGCCGAAGCCGCCACTGCAAAGACCATCGCACCGCCAGCAACAGCACCACGACGCCCAGACCTATCAGGCTGAACAGAACCCACCAGGTGAACGCCGGAACCATTGAGGGCATCTTTATGTTCTTCGTAATGAAGCGGGGCATGTAATCGTAGAAGAGGTAAATCAGCGGCAGGAGGATTAACGCTGCGCCGATTACCACAGGTGCAGCCGCGATAACGTGCCGCAAAATCTGCGTAAGTTGATTACCACCCCTGCCGCGACGAATGACCTCCTCAATTGCCCATGCCCCCATCAACGCCACAGCCGCATAGCACGGCAGCAGATAATCAGGCCTGAAAGCGTGCGTCAGCGAAAACGGCACCGTAACGGCCAATACCCAGCAGAGCGGAAGGCCGATGGGGCCACGACGGGAAAACCAAAGCCGAAATTTCGTCAACAGCAACGCGCCGACCATGAAAATCGACATCGGCAGCGCGTAGTAGAGCAGGTTCAATGCCGGGCCTGTGGAACGGGAATGTGGCGGGTGCTCGCCGGAGCCGGTGATACGCTGAAAAACGTCGCGGTTGAATATCTTCGCGAAC
The DNA here is from genome assembly GCA_030631125.1 of Planctomycetales bacterium. Next base: position 1,215 of record DAOVLS010000208.1, on the reverse strand, counting down.
TCATCGCCGCCCTGAATAAACATGCCAGCCCATATCGGCGTCAGAACCACCACCATCGCCAGGATACCCCAGATCAAGTACGTCGCCTTCATCGCCCGCCACCAACGGCGAAGCACCAGGCGAAGCAGCAGAACCACCTCCGTACCGAAATCATCAGCCAATCGCAACGCCTTGAAACCAGGCCCGACGGCAGTGGTCAATGCAATCGCCCCGCCGACGAGGATGAGGTTGGCTATTCCCCACCCCTTTGTAACAGCCCCCAGTATCATCACCGCCCAAAGCCCAACCGCCCATTTCCACCGCTGCCCGCGCGGAGCGCGATGAAACAAAAGCCGGTCGGCACACATGATGGCGAGAAGTATCCACAGCGACAGAAGCATGTCCGTTACGGCGACGTAGGTCATTTTGCCCATGTGCTGTGCAGTCGCCCACAGGCACGCCGCCAGTAGCCCAACACGCCGGCCATACCACCGCCGGCCAAGGAAATACACCAACACGCCGACAACCAACGACGCGAGCACCGTCGGCAGGCGAAACGTGAAATCGTTGTAGATGCCGGTGAGCATAAGCACCGGGCCGTCAAGCCAGGCGTAAAGTTGCGGCTTAATCGCCAAACCGCCAAACTGATCCCTCGGAAGCAGCCAGTTGCCGCTCTCGACAGAGCCGACGACCGCGCCGATCTGCTGTAACTGGGCGTAAACGTAAGTGGTCGAGGGTCCGGTCGCCGCTATGGCAATCACAACCGATACAACCAATAATACCAACACCACGTCGAGAAACGTCCTGACTCGTCCGACAGCGTTATTATTTGAAGGGATAGCGTCCATTGCTTACCGGAAACTTATTCCGACGCAGGCGCACTGTCAAGCGACGGTTTGGGATGAGCCTCTCGTTACATCGGAAATCCACGCCGCAACCACGCCCACTGCTGCGGGAATTACGAGGACTATCAGCGTTTGGGACAGGTATGCCGCCAGGATCATCGCTTCGGAGAAGCCGAGGGCGCCGAATACGAGCGCCGCTGCGCCTTCGCGGATACCGAACCAACCCGGCCCGGCCGGCAAGAGGCTGGCAAATACTACCATCGGAGCAAGGGCGGTCGCGGTCATCAGCGAGATCGGACCAAAGGCGCGAAGGCAAAAGAACACTGAAAAAAGACAGATCGTCTCGGCAACAAGCGAGACGGCGTAAAAGATGCCGAACTGCCGCCAGGTC
>DAOVLS010000145.1 GCA_030631125.1 Planctomycetales bacterium | reverse complement strand
TGGACTTCGGCCCCGAAGCAATCGCGCTCGGCGCCGTTTTCGCCCATCAGCACAGCCTCGGCATACTCCTCGCCCTGTTTATCGGCGCACAGAATCTCCCGGAAGGCTTCAATGCCTACAGGGAACTGCGCAGCGGAGGGGCGCGTCCAGCCTGGATACTCCGGACCCTGTTGTTTTTGAGCGTGCTGGGGCCTGTCGCCGCGTTGACCGGCTATGTCTTTTTGCAGTCCCATCCACAGGTCGTGGGCGGGTTGATGCTCTTTGCAGCCGGGGGAATCCTTTACCTGGTCTTCCAGGACATCGCGCCGCAGTCCCGGATGCGCCGGTACTGGACCCCGCCACTTGGAGCGACGTTCGGATTCCTCGTCGGAATGATAGGTCAGAAACTACTTGGATAGCGGGTAACAGAAACTGGCCACTTAAGTGGCCAGCCCTCCGGCGTCGTGTTGACATTGCAGTGGTAAGTCGCGGGGCGGGCCATGGTAAACCGAGTGCCGAACAGGATTGCCCTTGTCCCATAAACCCCCATAAACCCTGAACCCCGGTAATTTCCTGAATTTAAATATGGGTGAAACATAGGAAGAGTTGCTGCGTTTATAATACATAGATACGAGCACCGGAAAGGAAAGGGTGAAAGGCCATGAAAAAGATCACATTTCTCCTGCTGCTTTTCCTTATTGGGATGAGCCTCACCGGCTGTGCCGCCAAAAAACTGATCAAACAGGGCGACGCAAGCATGTTGGCAAATCGGCCCGCCGAGGCCGCAAGGTACTACCGCAAGGCGCTGGAGCACGATTCGGACCTTGCCGAAAAAGCCGACTTCGTTGCAAAACTAAAACGGGCGAGAAGCCTGGCTGCCTACGAAGAAGGTAAGTTTCTGGCAAATCAGGGTCTGTGGGAACAGGCAGCCGTCAAGTTCTCCGAAACTCTCGAAATCGACCCGGAATCCGCCCAGGCAAAACAATCGCTGGCGAAGGCAAAGAAAGAGGCTTCCAAACAGTGCCACAGCCGGGCGCTTGAATACGCCGATCAGGGAAAACTCAACCAGGCAATCGTCGAATTAAAACGCGCCCTGGAACTCGATCCCGATAATCTCGATGCCAAAGATGCGCTTGATTCGGTGAGTAGCGCCAAGAAAGACAGGCAAAGCAGGACCCAAAGCCTGTATGACTCCGCACTGGCACTCCAGGGGCAGAAGAAGTGGCTGAAATCATCCGAAACCCTGCGTGCCGCCGTCAAGTTGAACCCGAACCATCTTCCCAGCCGGGCGAATCTGCATCGTTCCGACGATGCGCTCCGCCAGGCCAGAGCGAAGTATCGCGCCGGTTCCGGGCTTGCCGGCAAAGGGAGGCTGGACGAGGCGATAGCGGCCCTGAAGGAATCACTGAACATTTGGCCATATTTCGACGAGGCGTCCGGGGCACTCGCCCAGACCCAGACCAGGCGCGACGAGTCCGAAAGGCTTTATACCGAAGCCGCACGTCTGGCAAAGCAGCGCCGATGGGACGACGCGATTCGCCAGGCCGAGGCTGCTTTGAGAATATATCCTTTCCATCGTCCGGCGGGCGATGTGCTTGGGATGTCAAAGCGATCTGCTGCGGCTGAGCACTGCGAGGCGGGAAATCGACTCCTTGCAGGGAACAACCTCGCCGAAGCCGAAAAGGAATTCCAGCGTTCGCTCGGATACGTTCCGTTCATGGTTCCGGCAAGGGAAGGATTGGCTCGGGCTGATTGCATCAGGGGCGTGGCGGAGCAGGGAAAGGGACAGTGGGGAAGCGCCCTGCTCTGGTACACCGAAGCGAACAATCACATTTCAAAGCCGGAATACCTCAGCAAAATAACAGCTGCCAGGAGCCGGGTCCTCTCTCGAATTTCCTTTGGGATCGGCGTCAACGTTACAGATGCAAAGGCCAGGGGAACTGTAGAATCGTCGGCGTTGCGGTCTCGTGTGTTCGCGGACATATTAACGAAAAAACCACAGTTTCTGCGGCTTGAATCTGCGAAAAACATCGCCAACCCGCCATCCTATACCGTTGCGGTCAATCTGGAAGACTTGAGTGTCCGCGGCGGACTGGTCCGAAGCGAGAACCGGGCGCATCGCTATACAGCCTACCGTGAGATTCCCAATCCGGAGATTACGAGGCTTAGTATTATGCTGCAAGCCGCACATCGGGACCTGGCGCGCCTCAGGCGGGATTTCAACCGCCAGTGCCATCAGTGCCACGGAACGGGCAGGGTACAATGCCCCATCTGCAGGGGAAGAGGGAGAATCAAAGGTCATACCTGCGCCCGATGCAAAGGAACCGGCAAATATAATTGTCCGGCTTGTCACCAAAAGAGGCGAACGCCGAACCGGCACCACCCGCGACACCGTGGTCACATAAGGACCACAAGGGTAACCAGGCGGCAACTTGAACGAAAACTGGCACAAGTGCGGCATCTTCAGCGTCAATTGGCCGTGGCGCCTGCCACGATTACTGAGAGTTTTTCTGCAAATTGGCTGTACGTAATTAACCACTACGAGAAGTCCGGCGCAATACGGGCAAGTATTCGGATCACAAATGCCACCGGCGTTATGACCGATGCAATTACAGTCCGAAAGACCTTCAGGCAGGCCGACACAACGATCGATAACCCGAACCCCAGGATCGGATTGAGTTCGGATCCGTTGATTCTTTCTTCCAATGACGAGGCCCGGACTTCCATGATTCACGCCGCAGGTTCGGAAGTCGCGGTGAAAATCGTCGCCGCCGTTCTCAAAGCCAGGGCTTCGGAAGTTCGCGCCAAGGCGGAAAACGCTTCACGCCGTGGTAATTCAATCGATGCCACCGAGGCATACGTGAATCTCGTCCACCTTATGAAGCCGTACGACGCCACCGAAGCGGCGAGACTGCTTGAAAGGCTCCGCCGGCAACGAAGATGAATTACGGCGAAACCGCCCCGGAACCCAGACCGCCTCGACGGCATCCTGTTGTAGCGCCCTGTATTCATCGCCTGAAACCCGTTTTGGGATAGTTTTATGATTGCTGGATTTCGGTAACGGTAACGTCGCCGAAGGTTACGTCGGTATGGTGGGCGACAAGCAGCAGTGATCCGTGATCGAGTTCGCCTTCGCTTCCGGGCCCTTCCAGTTGCCAGGCGTCAGGCTCGGCCCGACCGGCGGGCCAGACCTTCATGCTGTAGAGGCTGGTTGCATCGCCACGCGACTGAACACGCGCCTTGAGCCGGTATGCCAGGCCGTATTCCAGCACGTCCCGGGCATCACTGTGTCCGATCCGGGCGAGCCGATTGCCCGTAAGTCGAAGGCGATGTCCGTCACCTTTCGGACTTCCGCCGTAGTAGGCTATGCAACCGAAGGGATGCCAGCCGCGCCGCGGATAGATGTCGTGCCAGTCATGATGACCCTGCCACCGCAGCACGACTCCCGCTAATGGACCGAAGCTGGGCCATCCGAAAGAGGCCGGTTTGTCATCATGGCGATGAATGGTCATGGTTACTGCCGCTTCGTAGTCGTCCCATCCGACGTCGCCGATCGCGATGATGCGGTCGTAACCGATCTCAACCGTTCGCACTCCGCCGTCGGTAAGACGCCACAGGCCGTCAACCACCTGTGCCGCGTCGTTAATCGCCTTGGCCTGACCCCAGTTGACGCAATGCGGCATCGGGCATGACCGGGTGGGCGCGTACCGCACGGTAACGGCCCGCCTGGCCTCGACTCCGTTCCGATCAATCGCTATGATCTCGACGGCGTTCTCGCCTTCGCGCAGCGCCTTCCTGTCAATCTCGATGTTGAAATCGCCTTCCCCCAGAAGGCGAAACGCCGTCGGCCCAAGCGGCAGCGGCTTATCGAGCGCGTCGTCGCCGTTCAGTTCCCAACGCACCGAATCGATGCCGTCGAGGCTGGCGGCGCGCCCAAGCACATTGATCCACCGTTGTGGATTGCCGTTGCGACCGAATGTTTGTTCGTTTCCGTACCAGACGTCTATCCGAGGCCGGGACATGGGCGGGCCTTTCCTGGGTCGTAACTGAAGGTTTCACGATTTGGTTATATCACATCCGGAATAGAAAGAAAATCCGGTTCTCGCAACACAGGGACGACGAAACGAGTTGACATTGCGGTAGCAAGCGGCTAGATTCTGCTATATCTGGTATAGTGCGGGTCTCACGGGCCGATACATACGCTCAAGCGGGCGTCGAGCAAGGTCCGATAATTATTTCGGTCGGCTTGTTGGAGTCATCGAGGTAGTCATGCGAAACAGAGGGTTACATGCAGCCATTATTCTGATCGGCGCCCTTGCCGTATCTGCAGGATGCGAGAGCAATCAAATCAAGCCGGTGAGTCGCTCTGTGCGCGCCTCCCTCCCGCCCGGGATCGCCGAGACCGTGGCCGGGTATGCCGACCTGATCGGCGGCAACGCGATGCTTGTCCGCGGACCCGGCGTGGTTATCGCGCTCGGCGACAACGGTTCAGCCGAGATCCCAAGCCACCTGCAGAAGTACCTGATTAAGCAGATGAGCAAATACAAGGTAGGTTCCCACCTGGCCGGTATGAGTCGGGTTTCGCCCTCGCGGATACTGGCCGACAAGGATACCGCCGTGGTTGTCGTCAGCGGATTTATCCCTCCGGCGGCGCCGATCGGCACGCGGTTTGACGTTCGCGTCGAGGCATTGCCCCGGACGCAGACGCTCAGCCTGGTCGGCGGGATACTGATGACCACCGAGATGCACATGTCGATGATTACGTCCGTCGGTAGCGAGGCGCGGACCAAGACGCTCGCTCACAGTCGCGGCGCGGTATTTGTCAATCCGTTCATCGACCGCGCCGCCGAAGGCGTCCAGGCCAGGCTCCGGGCAGGTCGCGTTCCCAACGGCGGAGTGGTGGTCAAGAGCCGCCCGGTGCGACTGGAACTTCGCCGGGCGGATTATCGCATTTCGCGCCTGATACAACGCCGGATTAATCAGCGATTCGGCGAAGGTCAGAAAGTGGCCGTTGCCAAGACGCCCTCGATAATCGAATTGAAAATCCCCCGTTCATACCGTAACAATTACGTTCATTTTCTCCACCTGGTGATGCACGTTTATGTTTCGGGTCCGACAGGCTCGGAGGAAAGATATGTCCGCCGGCTCGCGCGGGACATTCTGCTTCCGACGGCCAGGCACGAGGACATCGCCCTTGCATGGGAGGCCGCCGGCAGGCATGTCCTGCCGATTATCCGCAAACTGTACGTATCGCCCGACCCGACGGTGGCGTTTTACTCGACCAGGACCGGTCTGAGGCTTAACGACACACTGGCTGCCGACGTGATGATCCGCATCGCAACCCACGCTAATTCGCCGTTCCAGATACCGGCTGTGGAAGAACTCGGCAAGGCCCGCCGGTTCGCCCAGCCCCTGGCGATGCTCAAGCGGATGCTTTCGAGTAAAAACGAACTGTTGAAAGTAGCGGCCTACGAGGCGCTGTTAAAGCACGGTTCGCGCCGCGTAATCCGCCGGTACGACATATCGGGGCAGTTCACAGTGGACGAGGTGGAGACGGAAGGAGATTACGCAATCTACGCGACGGTCTCCGGCAAGCCTAAGATAGTCCTGTTCGGGCGGAATATCCCTTTGAATCGTCCTTTGTTTTACTGTCCCAAAGATGAAATGGTTACGATGGACGCCTCGCGTACCGACAGGAAGGTCATGGTATATCGCAGGATTCCCGGAACGCAGCGTCAGAGCGACCCGTTTTACGTTGTTCCGCGGGTAACTGATTTTATCAGGACTCTCGGATCGCGTCCGATCCGCGGACCGGACGGAAATATCGAAGGGCTGGGATTGACTTACTCACAGGTCGTCGGCGTGCTTTACGGGCTTTGCAAGGGTGAGCACATACCCGCTAAATTCGTCCTTCAGCGCAGCGACGCCATGCGGAGAATCTATACTTCTATCCCCGCCGCAGGCAGGAGCGACATGCCGGAGGATTAATAAAAACCTACGGACGGGTACTGATATTATCAGGTCGAACACCATGGAAGGACGCTGCTGATGAAGTTAAAGACTTTGACGTTATTCGGGTTCAAGAGTTTTCCCAACAAGACCACTTTTGAGTTTCACGACGGAGTTACATGCGTTGTCGGACCGAACGGGTGCGGCAAGAGCAACCTCGTCGATGCGTTCAAGTGGGTTCTGGGCGAGCAGTCGGCCAAGAGTCTCCGAGGCGGGGGAATGCTGGACGTCATCTTCAGCGGCACCGCCCAGCGGCGCTCGAGCGGGTACGCCGAAGTCATGCTCACCTTTGCGTGTGCGGCAGATTCG
>DAOVLS010000438.1 GCA_030631125.1 Planctomycetales bacterium | reverse complement strand
GCGGCGGGGACGATAAGGCTCAAGGAAGTGCGGATTGAGGGCGAGTTTGTTTATTGGATTGAACTTCGCCCAGCCGAGGGCGGAAGGTGCGTCATCGTCCGGCGAAATCCCGACGGCTCAGCGACCGATATGAATCCGCCACCGTTCAATGCGCGAACGCGCGTCCACGAATACGGCGGCATGCCGTATATACCTTGCGGCCAGAACGTAATATTCGTCAATTTCGCCGACCAGAGGCTGTACCGCACGAACGGCAAAGACGAACCTCAACCAATCACGCCCGAAAGCGACGTGCGGTATGCGGATTTCGTCCGGGACGAGCGGCGGAAGCGATTCCTGGCTGTGATGGAAGACCACAGCGGTGAAGGTGAGGCTGTTAACACAATCGCAGCAATCTATAACGACGGCAGTACCGAGGTGCTGGTGAGCGGCAACGATTTCTACACCAATCCGCGAATCAGCCCGGACGGAAAACAACTGGTGTGGCTGACGTGGAACCATCCGAATATGTCGTGGGACACCACCGAACTTTGGGCGGCACCGTTCAATGACGACGGTTCCGTCGGCGAAGCGACGCTCGTTATCGGCGGCCCGGGCGAGTCAATCGTCCAGCCGGAGTTCTCGCCCGCCGGCGAACTGTACTTCGCCTCCGATCGCACCGACTGGTGGAACCTCTACCGCCTGCGCGACGGAAAAATCGAACAAATCACGAATCTTGATGCGGAGTTCGCCGAGCCGTTATGGGCGCCCGGTCGTCCGGCGTACGGCTTCGCCGGGGCGAATCAAATTATCTGCACATACACTCAAAATGGAATAGGGCATCTCGCTAAAATCGAAACCGACACAGGAAAGTTGGAAACAATTGAGACGCCGTATAACTCGATTTCGTGCGTTCGGGTGTCAAACGGACAAGCGGCGTTTATCGGCGGGTCGCCCGATAAGGCGACTGCGGTTGTCCTGATGAACCTTGAAACGGGACAGATGGAGGAGTTGCAACGTGGAAGCGATTTGGAATTTGACTCCGGGTATATCTCGTCCGTTGAGGCGGTCGAGTTTCCAACTGAAGGCGGGCTGACCGCGCACGGACTTTACTACGCACCGAAGAACAGGGATTACGTCGCGCCGCCCGATGAAAAGCCGCCGCTGATGGTGATGGTCCATGGCGGGCCGACTGCGGCTGCATTGGCGTCGCTGAAACTGGACATTCAATACTACACCAGCCGAGGCATCGCGGTGCTGGACGTAAATTACGGCGGCAGCGCCGGTTACGGACGTAAGTATCGCGAGCGCCTCAACGGGCAGTGGGGCGTTGTCGATGTGGATGACTGCTGCAACGGCGCGAAATATCTCGCCGATCGAGGCCTGGTCGATGCTGCCCGTATGGCAATCACCGGCGGAAGCGCGGGCGGATATACAACCCTGTCGGCCCTGGCGTTCCGCGACACCTTCGCCGCCGGGGCAAGCCACTACGGAATCAGCGACTGCGAGGCCATGACAAAAGATACGCACAAGTACGAGTCTCACTACCTTGACGGCCTTATCGGCCCGTACCCCCAGCGGCGGGATTTGTACATCGAGCGGTCAGCCATTCATCATCTTGACGGGTTCGATTGCCCGGTGATTTTCTTCCAGGGCGATGAGGATAAGATAGTCCCGCCGAATCAGGCGCATATGATGGTAGAGGCCCTGCGGGCCAGGGGCCTGCCGGTCGCATACGTAGAATTCGCCGGCGAGCAGCACGGCTTCCGCCAGGCCAAAAATATCACCCGCGCCCTGGAGGCCGAGTTGTACTTTTTCTCGCGCATCTTCGGTTTCGATTTGGCAGAGACCATCGAACCGGTCGAAATAGAGAATCTGTAGTCGTAGGCTGGGTTGGAGGCCCACCTTTTTCTTTTTCGATAGCGGAAGGTGGGCCTCGCTCTGCTCGGCCCAGCCTGCTCAAATCAGTTTCAGCAGGTCGGTGGGGTGGTTGATTAGGGTTTTTGCGCCGTTGGCGGATAGTTCGTCGGCGGGGCGGAAGCCCCAGGTCGCGCCGACGGGGTACATACCGGCGGCTGTGGCCGTTTGCATGTCGGTATTCGTATCGCCGAGGTAGAGGAATTCGCCGGGGGCTATGCCAATCGTTTCGGCGACTTTCAATGCCCCGACTGGGTTGGGTTTGGGGGCGAAACCACCGGCGACACCTTGAATTACGTCAAATTTCCACCCAGCCAGCAGTTTCTCCACGCACAGTTTCGTGGAATCGTCGGGTTTATTTGACAGGACCGCTATCGCCAGGCCGCGAGCGGTTAAGCCGTTGAGCATTTCAGCGACACCGTCATATGGGCGGGTTTTGACGTTCCAGCGATTGGCGTATTCGGTTTGCAGGAGTTCGACGCAGCGGGCGACGGTCGGTTTGTCCTGCCGGTCTTCCG
>DAOVLS010000241.1 GCA_030631125.1 Planctomycetales bacterium | reverse complement strand
TCCCTTGGTGCGTTTTTTCGCCTCCGTACCCTGGAGTTGATAGATACTCGATACGACCGCCGGATTACCGGGGGCATATTTCGCTATGCCCGTTTTCTCCTGCTCCGACGAAAACACGGCCTGGTACAGGTATCCGCCGTTGCCGGCCAGACCCGCAGGCCTGAACGTCTGATTATGTGCTCCGATTATCCAGCCCGTCGCTGCGACGCTTCCGTCGGCGGGGCTGAAGCGGTGATAACCAGCCACATTATCCCAAGTTTCGCTAGGCAGGATGTCTCCGGTGTAGAGGGCGCTGCCGCCCGGCGCTAACCCGCCGATTCCACACACGTCGTCGCCGGTTACCTGGAATGTCCCGACCAGGTCCAGCCGAGGCGTTACCTGACCGGCAAAAGCAGCCCCGCCGGCAGACAGACTTATCACCGCAAAGGCAATACATACGCAAAAGAGCATCCTTTGTAAGCGCATAGCGCTCTCCCTTTGAGCCTCCCTGCTCGATGTGCAGAAGCAAAATAGAGTGGACTGAGCGCCGAAGTGGCTACTGAATGAGCATCCCCGACCAGCCGCCACCTACGAGCAAACCTCAATGTAAGTAATTATAACACCACTACCGCGATTTCCAAAACATAAATTCGATAAAATCCGCAATCGGAAAGATGTTTTCGAATACCTGTATCCAATTGGCAATTAATACTACAGCGCGAAGTAGTGTAGGCCCGAAGGGTCGATTAGAAGTTAGCCGGGGGCGCCTGCCTGCCGGCAGGCAGGTAAGCCCCTGGACAGAAAGGAGTTATGCCAATAGCCCCAACGGGGCGACAGAAGATATTTTTCCTGGGATAATTTCTGTCGCCCCGTTGGGGCTATGGATGCTCTGCCGCACGCACCGTGCCCTGACGGGCACGGCTAACTTCTAATCGGCCCTTCGGGCCTGAATGACAATCATTCGGTATTACTTCGCGCTGTAGTATTAAAAACCCCTGCCCACGGAGAAGGAGAAGCAATCCGTAGGCAAGGGGTCAAGACTGATTTTTACTTGCGACTTCCGTGCAAGCACAGGGTCAAAGCCCAACCATTCGAATGGCTGAGCTTCTTTTTACCCTGTTGCTTTTTTTACTACTTCCTGCGTCGGCGGATAAGAACGCCAATCCCACCGATTCCCAGCAGAACCATCGTCGCCGGTTCGGGAATGTTCGAGACCTGAAGGGTCCCCGCGCCATCATCGCCAAGAGTCCAACCGTTGGCGCTACTGGCTGCATCAAGGGCCAGTCCTGCATAGTCAAGAGTGCCGGTACCTGTTACCTTGATGATGTCAACGGTTATAACCTCATTGCCAACGTTGGTGTAGTTGCTGTCGTCCACACTGAGTACGCCTTCCAGGTCGGCTGCCGACATGGGGACTGTCCCGCCATAAGAGTAATCTGCGCCGGTAACTTCAATCGGCGTAACATAACCAACAACACTTAGAATGACTTTTGACTTCGACGGCGCAGGCGGGCTGGTCGCCTTTGTTGAGTTGACTTGCGCGTAAGTGCTGACGATGATGCTCGTGGGAGTGGTGGTGCCGCTTTCATCTATCACAAACTCCCCTGTATTGTTCTCGCCGGTCAGGTTCGGCCTGGGTCCAAGACGGATGGCTGCGCCATGGTTGTTGATGTTACCAATGAGGCCGCCGGAAATGGTGTATATTCCGTTACCTCTCGAGTCGCCACCTACATTGATGGAGCCCGTATTGGTTCCGCCCGACTGAATGAACTTGGCGTCGCCGTAGGTGTATTGCTGGTAACCAACGCTGCAGCCCCGTCTTCCCCAAAAATCGCCGCCCGTCAAGAGAATGTTTCCTCTCATGAAGCTGAAACTATTAACACTGACCGTGGCGCCAATGGTGATGTTAGCGCCTGCAGTGTTAATTGTGGCCGAATCGGGATCCGGGGCGGTTGCAGGAAAAGACGGCACCTTACCCACATTCCAATTGCTGGGAGTAAACCAATCGCCGGTACCACCGGTCCAGGTCGCAAAAACGTCGCCGTACGCCGTTGTCGCCAGTGCCAATACTGCCAATAATACGATTGCTGTCTTTCTCATCTTTGTTCTCCCTTACTTTTGAGACACCTCGAAAAAAATACTCGCCGCTTCGCGCTTCATCGCGCAAAGTCAGTCCCGGCAGCAGCGACTCGCCAGTTCCGGTACTTTAACTTCGTTCAAGTACTGGTTCTGCTAATCCTCAATCAAAAACCCGCCACTACATTTGTCTGTGTCCAGCCTGGAGGCTTCGGACATGCTCGACCTGCTGGACCAGACCTCCACTACTACATTAGGAATTGTATCACGAGATGCTGAATTCGCCAATAGACAGAAACACTTTGCGGGATGGACTTTTACACCTTTCAGGAATGACGGCGAGGTCCATAATGGGTTGGAACAAAGCCGACGGATAGCTATCCGTCGGTTTTTCGCGCGGAAAATGTGATTCCCGTTCACCGTTTTCGGGATTTAGAGCGTTTGCCAGCCTGGACAGACTCTTCCGTCATCTGCTGTCGATACTTAGCGGGGCTGGCGCCGTTGACGCGCCGGAACGCCCTGCTGAAATAGTACGCATCTTCGATCCCGACGAGGTGGGCGATTTCGGCGATCTTCAGGTCCGTCCGCAGCAGTTGCCTTGCCGCCTCCATTCGGACGTCGGTAAGGTACTGCATAGGTGTCTTGCCGACGGCGTCCTTGAAAAGTCGGCCGAGGTGGTTTGTGCTGATTTCGGCGGCGACGGCTATGTTGTCCAGTGTGATAGGCGTGTTGTAGTCGGAATGGATAAAGTCCTGTGCGACCTGGACCTGGCTGGGGAGTTCTTTCGCGGTGGCCTCTGCCGCCTTTCGGCGCGAGCCTTTCGCCGACGGGCTGCCGAACCAGCGCCGCGTCGACAGCGACAGCGGACTCACAGCGCCGGTGGAAGTCGAAGCCCGCAGGCATCTGTGCATGAACTCGATGAAAATGGCCCGCCCGATACCCTCGTAATCAGACGACTTTGAGCGGACCTCATCCAACAGGTCGTTTGCCAGCCGACTGAAGTGCCAGTCCAGAAGCATATACGACGGGTTTATCTCCACAATGCCGGCTTCAACGTTCAGGTGAGAGACCTGCACCCGCAGGCCGAAGGGATAGATACAAAACCACAGCATCGTGGGAGGGGCCGACAGGTCGAACTCCTCAACGTAATACGATTTCACCTGGTCCGACATATGGGGCGTCCCCGCCGTCAGGAACATTATTCGCCCCGGTGTGAAGAGGAATCTCTTGCCGTCAATGCAATACGGAATCTCGCCGACAAGCCCGATACCGATTTCGTGCTCGCGATGCCACATCGTTTCGGAATGTTTGCATTTTATCGGCGCCGCGCAGTGTTCGGGGGTAATCTGCTCCGGCAGGAGCAGTTTGGAAATACCGTCGCGCTCGACCCATGGCAGGACTTTCCGACGGATAACGTCGCTGACCGCTTCACGAAGGTTCTTCATGGCAGAATTATAGAAGAAGAAAAAGAAAAAGAAAGACAGCAAGATTTCAGGGATTTGGGTTTTTGCTGAAAGAAACAGAATCCCTGTAATCTCAAAATCCCTGAAATCCCGCTGTCTTTCTTTTTCTTCTTCGATTTGCCCACCCCGGAAGCAAATCGTAGATTGCAGATAAGCCGATTGGTTGGTCCGAGCGACCGACCGGTCAGGCCCCGGAGAATAAGTGAGGAATCTGCTCTTTCCGTCAGGCGGACCTTATTGGTGCGTCATGCCGGGTAGCCAATCTAGCCCGAAGGAGGCAAGAAGATGACACGCAAGAGCCTGATAGTAACAGTCGTTGCCGTTGCAATTGCCCTGACCGCTTCGGTCGCATCCGCCGGTGTTGTAGTACCGGTCGTGGATGGACGCTTCGATTCGAACGAGGGATACACCTCGGGACACCGGGTCGATTTCGCGGTCGAACGTTCCGACGCCATCGTCAGCGGCGGCGAGTTATGGACGCATCAGGACGCCGGCACCGGCGACGTGTACGTTTTCTTCAGCCAGCCGCTGACACTGGTGGACAACACCTACGGCGACAATATCATCGGTTGGGGACCGGCAGCGCCGAGCGGTAAGCGGCATAACTTCAAGGACCTCAAGGAAAGCGACAAGGTGCAGTTCGTATTTACCGACGGGCTGGGCAACGTGGTTCTGGACGTGGAGATGGACTACATCTCGGAGACATCCGAGGGCAGCGGGATATTCCGCTGTCTGGGTGTTACCGGAAGCGACGGCAGAGTGCTCCAGGGTTCAGCCGACAGCATGCTGGAGTGGGGTTCTTCGCTGGATTACAACTTCAACACACTGGGATTCGTGCTGACCGAGGATTCGCCCGCGACCGACGACAACTACAGCGAGAATCCCGACTACCCCGGATGGGTTTTCGAGGTTGCTTACGAGTTGCGCATCTCCGGCGCCCTGTTTGACGCCGCCGGTTTTGGAGATGTGAACATTCCGATAGCCCACGATTCACCCAACAAGATCGGCAAGAATAAAACGTACCCCGATATCAACGGTGAGATTCCCGAGCCGGCAACGTTAACCCTGCTCGGCCTGGGCGGACTGGGTATGCTGATACGCCGAAAGCGGAAATAAGCGAATATTATCCATCCGATTGATTATTGCTCGATGCGGGTGGGCCTTGCTCAGGCCCATCCGCATTTTTTTATTGCGTGGCATCATCGCAGACAATTTCGACGTCCGGCAGGGCCGAGATGAACTGGCGACCGTATGACT
>DAOVLS010000001.1 GCA_030631125.1 Planctomycetales bacterium | reverse complement strand
CTCGGCTTCGACCTTGGCCCTGCTGTAATAACTCCACTTGTGCAGGTTGTATCCCAGCGGTGCGGATTCGTCCAGGACCAGCCCGGCTCCGTCCGGATGCCCGTATGCGCGGATTGACGAGATATGCAGGAAGCGTTTCGCGCCGGCGCTGGCGGCGGCTTCGACCGTGTTTCGTGTGCCGTCGATGGTAACGGCTGTGAATTCGGGCCAGGGACCCCAGTCGCCGACGCGGGCGGCGACGTGATAGACAATCTCCACGCCGTCCATCGCCTTGGCAAGAGAATCACGGTCGGTAATATCGCCGATAGCCTTTTCGACGCCGAGCGTATCGAGAAAACTTGTGTCTGAACTGCTGCGGACTAACGCACGCACATCCTTGCCGTCGGCGCGAAGTTTAGCGGCGATGTGGCTGCCCAGAAGGCCTGTTGCTCCGGTTATCAGATTCATTACGCGGTATCCTTTTAGAAAAGGTGTCTTTCGGGAACGAAAGAATCTAGGCGGGCGCGGCGTTTTTGTCAAGTCCAACCGGCGCTCTTGATAAAAGCCTTCGCAGCCCGTACATTAGTTGTAGTTGTAGGCTGGGACGGAGCGCAGCGGAGTCCCACCTTTCTTAAATTGCCGGGACTTCGCTCCGCTTCGTCCCGGCCTACGGCTACGGCTGGTTGTTACCGGGCCGAAGTGGCGGAATGGCAGACGCGCAGGATTCAAAATCCTGTGTCCCTTGGGACGTGAGGGTTCAAATCCCTCCTTCGGCATTTCACATCCGGCATTGGGCATTCGGCACTGGGCATTGGTAGCCGAGGGTTGTTGCACATCCTGTCTTCATAACCCTGCAATTTTATTGAGCCAAAGATTAAAACAGAAATAACCCCCGTAAACCCAGTGCCACCAATGCCAAATGCCGAATGCCGAATGCCCTCTTGCTTCGTAATTCAAAATTCTCTGTTCCACGTAGTGGTGCTACGCACGATATTCAATATTCTCTTTTTTCGCATATAAAAGGGGCGCCGCCCACGCGGGCGGCGCCCCTTTGGTTTGCCTCTTGTCATTTCGGGCCTATTCGTCGTTATCTTCGGCGGGGCCGCCCCCGCCACGTCGGCCTCTGCCTCGGCGACCTTCATTTCGACCTCGGCGATTTTGCCATCGCTTCCTCTGCTCTTCGCGACGCTCCTTGGCCTTGGCCTTCTGCTCGTCGGTCAGAACGCCGCTCATCTCCTCGCGCATCTTCTTTATCAGTTCGCGGCGTTCTTCCGGCCCGGCCTTTTTGATCTTGTCGCGATACCCGGCCTCAATCTTCTCCATCTGCTCCTTCTGCTTATCCGTCAGGCCCAGAGCGTTGGCAGCACGGTTGCGGAACATTTTCCTGCCGCGCTCTCGATGCTTCTTGGCCTTTGCCTTTTGCTCGTCGGTCAGGATCGACTCCAGCTCTTCGCGCATCTTCTTGATCAACTCGCGGCGCTCTTCGGGCTTGGCATCCTTAATCTTCTCGCGATAAGTCTCACGGATTTTTTTACTCTTGGCCTTCTGATCTTCCGTCAGATTCAGGGCGCCGAACAGGCTCATTTGCCTTTGACGTCGCCTCATGCGAAGCAAAGCCTGTTCGAATTTTTTGGCTTGTTCTTTGGTCAGGACGTCGGACTTGATGGTCTTGACCGCCTTTTGCCACAGTTCGCCCTTTTCCTTGGGCGTTTTGGCTTTATCGGCGGCTGTCTTGGTATCGGCTACGATTTTCTTGACCTTTTCCTTCTGCTCGTTGGAAAGGTTCACCTGCCCCAATGCCCTGTGAACCATACGCGCGCCAATCACAGCCCGATAACGCTGGTATCTCATCTTCTTGGCCTGGGCTTTCTGCTTGTCGGTCAACACAGCATCGATTTGCTTACGCAGCGCCGCGTGCAACTCGCGCCGCCCCTTCGTGCCGTCAGCCATCTTTTTACGCAGACCCTTGAGCGCCTCGTGGTCTTTGTCCTTGCGGGCCTTTCTCATCTGCTCGCGCAGGGCCTTGAGGTCTTCGCCGTTCTCTTTCATCCAGTTCTCGATGGCCTGTTGGTGAGTATCGAGAATCTGTTTGACCTGCTTCTGCTGTTCTGCCGTCAGGTCCAGGTCTTTTACCATCCTCTCAAGGCGGCCCTTCCGCGCCTCCTCGCGGACGCGCATTCGCCGTTGTTTCCGATCGCCCGGGGCGCCTTCTTCTGCCAGGGCGACCGACCCGAGCAGCACAACACCAACCATTACCGCCAGAACTAATTTTGCAGTTTTCATCTCCGGCTCCTTTCCTTTTCTTCAGGGCGTTGTCAAAGTTGACTCCAATCCCGCGATTGAAAGCCTCTGCCTGCCCCGGCCGCCCTTTGACCGGTGCGTCTAATTGATATAACGCACACGTGCGGACGGATATTGCGGATTATTTGCAAAAATTCTCATCGCCGAGAAGGAATGAAACGGAGGGGTGGAACGGAAAAATCCGCTCGTCAGGGCGGCCCGGCTACGGCTCGCTACGCCGAGACGAGAACCTGCCGTAGCCCGGCAATCCGCAATCCGCCGCTCGACGGCACTCACGACAGGCTTTTCTGCAATCGAATAACGGAGAGGGCGGGATTCGAACCCGCGGTACAGGTATGACCCCGTACAACGGTTTAGCAAACCGTCGCTTTCAGCCACTCAGCCACCCCTCCGGGTTGTATATAAATCCTTATCTATCAGTTAGTTACAACAAACCACCGTATTGGTGCTCACGTGCGATTTCTTAGCGACAACCGGATTTCCAAACCCGGACCATAATACTACCGTTAAACGATCCATCCGTCAAGGACGTCTGCAACCCCGATAGCGTCAAGTATTTTGTGTAAGTTTGACCTGCCTGCCGGTCAGGCAGGTTTTGTGCCAACGGGCGAGTTGTCCGAAGACGGCTCGTTCGATGGCAGCATTATCGTGGAAGCATCCCATTGGCAGCAACCGTTGGCGCAAGCGTCCGAATTCCTGACGATTCGTCGCTGACGAACATCTCCATCTACTCGATGCCACGGGCGCGAAGATCAGCAAGCAGTTCAACGCCCCGCTCGCCGCAGCTTTGTGCTGCAATGTCCAGACGACGTTACAGGCAAACCCACCTGGAATCGGCATTGGCGGACTCGACGGCTTTGCCGATGAACTGCACTCCCCGCAGGCCGTCATAGACCGTGGGGAAGTTGTAATCTTTTGTTTTCATTGGCTTTCCGTCGATATGCCGACGGATCGCCTCGACAGCCCCGCAGTAAATCGTGGCGAATGCCTCAAGGTAACCTTCCGGATGCCCCGTCGGCACGCGCGTGCACGAGTTGGCATCGGGCGAAAGATATTCTGTGTGCCCGCGAGTCAGTGTCTCTCTGGGCTTGTTGTATCGATAGACTTTGAGGTAATTGGGGTTCTCCTGCTCCCAGAGGATCGCGCCCTTGGATGCGTACACGCGAAGCCGGAGGTTGTTTTCTTCGCCCGTTGCGATCTGGCTGATGGTCATTACGCCTTTTCCGCCGCTCTTGAGTCGCAGCAGGAGGTTCACGTCCTCATCGAGCTTACGCCCCGGCAGGAAGGCGCTCTTGTCGGCGCAAAGTTGACTGACCGGATCACCGGTAACGTATTCCAACAGGTTCAGGCAATGGCTTCCCACGTCGCCCAATGTGCCGCCCATCCCGGCCTGGGCCGGATCAACGCGCCAGACGGCCTGCTTCTGACCGTGCTTTTCGTGAGGGTACATCAGGAAGTCCTGCAAATACTCCACGATTACCTTCCTGACCGTTCCCATCTGACCGGATCGGAACATCCGGCGGGCATGCCTGACGAGGGGGTGGCCTGTATAGTTATGCGTCAAGGCGAAGACGAGCTTCGTTTTCTCGACAAGTTTGACGAGTTCCTCTGCCTCCTCGAGCGTGCAGGTCATGGGCTTGTCGCAGATGACGTGAAAGCCGGTTTCCAGGAACCTTTTGGCAATGGAGAAATGCGACGCGTTGGGAGTAACGATCGACACGAAGTCGATACGTTGCGAGGCCGGTAGTTTTGATTCGGCCCTGGCCATCTGCTCGTATGTCTTGTAACAACGGGACGAAGGCAAATAGAGCTGTTTTCCGGTTGTCCTGGTGTTCCTGGGGTCTCGGCTGAAACATCCCGCCGCCAGTTCGATCTGTTGATCCAGCGCCGATGCGATTCGGTGGACCGCGCCGATGAAAGCCCCCTGACCGCCGCCGACCATTCCCATTCTCAGTTTGCGTTTCCAGGATTCCATGATTTTATCCTCTGGTTGACGTGATTATTCCCTTCCGGGCGCTCAATCCAGGCCTAGTATTTTCCTGTTGGCGGCAGTGTCGGTCCCACCGCCCGCGAAGTCATCAAATGCCGCTTCGTACGCCGGATTAATAGCAAGCACCTGTCCCTGGAGATGGGCGGCGATCTCGTTGGGTTCCACGCCGATTTCCTTCAGCGCACCTTTGTATTCATCGCAGTAGCCTTTGGACTCGGCTGCCTTGTCAAGGTCTATGGTCCTTCCGTCCCAGAAAGGGACCTGAACGCCCTTATATCCCAAACCGGCGACCCATTTGCATATTGAGTTCAGACCGTTGTAAGGTTCCTCATCCCGCAGGAATTGGGCCAGGAAAATACCCGGACCTTTTATCTTCGCCATGACTGTCTCCTTATTGGTTTGCTTCGGCGACGCACTGGCGGATTAACGAGGCCATTTCGGGGCCGAAAGTGCCGGCGTGCCGCATTTCCTTTGCGCCTTTCTCATTCAGCAGATCAACGACCCTTGCTGCCAGGCGAAGGTTGTCGCGAGAAAGCTCTATAAATTTACTCGGCTGGTCGCGATATGGGAACAGATCCAACCCGAACCAACCATCATAGCCGGCTTCGTCGAGTACGTACATGACCGAAACCAGCCTGATAAAATTGACCGTCCCCGGCGGAAGGTCCAGGTCGCACTGTTGATCGTTGTCGTTGAAGTGCGTGTGGTAGAGTTTTCCATACCGGCAGATCAGCGACAGTTGGTCCTCGACGTTTTCGCCGGCAATAAGGCTGTGTCCGATGTCCAGGTTAATTCCGAAGCTCGGATCATTGACTTCGTTAACGACGCACAGTGCCTGGGCGGTGGCGCCCATGATGATGTGGCCGCGAGGCTCGAAGGGCTTTGGCTCGATGCAAAGCTGAGTAGTGTAGTCGTTGCCGTGGATATACTCCAGTATCTTCCAAACGCTCTGGACGTAGCGATCATAGAGCGTTATGTAACCGCTCTGCAGCGGGAAGTCATTTCCGTCCGTTGCAGGCCAGAGAACACTGATGGGGACATTGAAGCGTGCTCCCATGTCAAGGGCGGCCTTCACCCGATCAATAGCCGCCTGGCGAACTTTCTCGGATGAGTCGGCCAGTGCGCCATGCTTGTACTGCTTCTCGGTCCACGTGTGGCCGCAAAGCTGAATTATCCGGAGATTGTTATCTGCCAGAACCTTCTCAATCTCGTCGGCGTTCGACTCGTTAATCTCGGTGGGCAGGTGCAGCTCGATTCCGTCGATTCCTTCGATCCGGCCTACCTCTTTTATTCGCTCGATGACCGGAACAGGTTCCCCGAATCCCTCGACGTTGAATCGGTCCGGAAGGTTTGTGTTACCCCATATGCCCATGCTGATTTTGAGTTCTTTCATGCGTTATGGTTCCTTTATTGGACGGCGTAATTTTCCACGACAGGATCGCAGATACGGTTTCTTGCCGAGGTTAGAAAGTCGGAAATATCTTCTTTGCTGACAGGTGAAGTGGCTCCTTCATGGGTCGCCACAATCGCTCCCAAAGCGTTTCCGTAACGGCAGCACTCAGCCAACTGCGAACCTCTGATGTACTTGTTAATGAACCCGGCAGTAAAGGCGTCTCCCGATCCCAGCGAGTCGGCCAGGCTCACCTTGTATCCCGGCACATACGATTTTTTTCCCCTGGCTGACATTGCCAACGCGCCGCGATTTCCAAGGGTTACAACGCAGCAGTCCAGGGCGTACTGCTCGATTAATCTCTGGCTTATCACATCAACGCCTTCATCGGGAATCTCAAGCATTCGGGCCAGTTGGAGGGCCTCTGCGTCGTTGAGTTTCAGGATATCGGCGGCTTTCAGCGAGGCTGTAACGGTATCGATCGAGAAGCAGTTTCGCCTGAGATTGATGTCCAGTAACTTCACAGCGCGGTTAGCCGCATCGAGCATACGGTAAAGGGTTTGCCTGGACTTGCCGCTTCGCTGGATTAACGTTCCGAAGCAGAAGCAATCCGCTTCGGCGGCGACGGAAAGCAGGGCGTCAGTGGTTTCTATGTGGTCGTATGCCACTGACGGAATGATCACGTAGTCCGGATTGTTCGCCTCGTCAAAGCTGACTTCCACTCTTCCGGTGGGGCGGGTCTCATCGCACTGAATGCAGTCCGTGGACATTCCCAGGGAGCGGATCTTCTCCATTGCCTCTTGCCCAAGTTCGTCCCTGCCCAGGCGCGAGACCATGACGCCCAGGTCGCCCAGTGAGTTGACGCGATAGACGAAGTTGAACGGCGCACCGCCGAGTTTGGCGCCGCTCGGCAGTATATCCCAGAGTGTTTCTCCAAACGCCAGGATGGTTTTTCGCATATCGGCAAGCCTTATTTCGGAACGCTCTGCCAGGCCTTGGCGAATTCCGCCAGCCCCGAATCGGTAAGCGGATGCTTGAACATCTGGGAGAAAACCGAATCCGGAATCGTTACAACGTCCACGCCGGCCCGGAGGCAGTTCAGCACGTGGTTAATCGTCTTGACGCTGCCGGCGATGATCTCGGAACCGAACCCGTAGTTGTTCTTTATTGTTACGGCGTCCGCTATGAGGATGTCGCTTTCGTTGGAGATCGCGTCAAGGCGGCTCAACACGATGCTGACGAAACTTGCCCCGGTCTTCATGGCAAGGAATGACTGCGCGGAGGAAAAGATCATCGTTATGTTGACACGTATGTTCTTGTCCTTTTCAAGTATGCCCGCTGCGGTCAGTCCGGCCTGGGTCATCGGCAGCTTCACCACGACGTTGGGCGCGATTGAAGCGATTTCCTGCGCTTCGGCGATCAGGGCGTCCGTCGTCTCGGCCATGGCTTCTGCACTGACCGGGCCGGGGGTAATACCGCATATCTCAGCCACCACTTCGTGGAACTTCCTGCCTGCTTCGGCAACCTTCGAAGGATTTGTTGTAACGCCGTCCAGCAACCCCGTCTCGTGGGCCTTTCGCACGGCTTCGACGTCGGCGCTATCCAGAAATATCTTCATCAAACTCTCCTTGTTATCTCGTTTTCCTGTTTACCTTGAATAGTCTTGTTCTTTCAGGATGCAATTACCTTCAGGTCATTGAGGGTAACCCTGATATCCGATCCGTCGCCGAGTTCGCCGAACACTGCGTCGGCTTCTGTGAAGTCCTCGTCCGCGGTGTATCCGCTGGTCGTAATGATGCAGTGCATTCCGGCGGACCTGGCCGCCAGAAGCCCGTTTCGACTGTCTTCGACCACGACGCAGTCGCAGGCGTCAAGCCCCAGTCTTTCCGTCGCGAGATTGTAAATCGCAGGGTCGGGTTTCTTCTTCGAGACGACATCGCCCGCCAGGATCGCGCTGAACCTGGCCTTACGCTCGGGGCCCAGCATCGTTTCTACAACCAGGTTCACCGCCCGCTCATTCGAGGTTGAGCAAACGGCCAGGGTTGTCCCGTCGCTGATGGCTTCGTCCACAAGCCGCTTGACTCCCGGTCTGAGCGGAAGTTGACCGTCGGCGATGATCTGCATGAACAGGTCGGTCTTGAGCTTATGCAACTGCTTTATGAATTCGTCGCGGTCGGACACGTCGGCAGGATATCCATGCCTGTCGAAGTAGTGCCGCATGCGCTCCTTGCCGCCGGCAATCTTGAGCAGTTCTCCATACACCGGCACGTCCCAATCGACGTCCAGCCCCATGGCGGCGAACGCGCGATTGAACGCGACACGATGCCCATCTCTCTCGGTGTCAACCAGAACACCGTCGCAATCGAAAATCAACGCCTTCATCATATCGTTCTTCCCGGTTTTTGGACTCATTCCCAGCCGCTTTCGGCTATACCTTCGAGGCCGCTCTTGATCTCATTGAGCAGGCCTGCGGCATCGACGCCATCGACGGCGCGATGGTCGCACGCCATCGTCAGCGTCATCATCTCGCGTGCGACGATTCCGCCGGACTCGGCCACCGCGCACGGGGCGATACTTCCGACGGCCAGGATAGCGCATTCCGGCGGATTGATAATGGGCACGAACTGCCTGACGCCGTGCATTCCCATCGAGGTGATTGTGAACGTTCCTGCCGGTCCGCCGGTTTCGACACCTCGTCGCGCAGATTCAGTGTTCTTCTTCGACAATTCCGAAATCTCGATCAGGCTTTTGACGTTCGTCTCGTGGATCACAGGCACCAGAAGCCCGTCTTCGACGGAAACCGCCACGCCTATGTTGATGCCCTTTCTGACGACAATTTTCTCGCGGTCCACGTGGGCGTTGAGGCGGGGAAACTTCTCCAGCGCCGCCGCGGCAGCCTTGATGATCAGATCGGTTATCGTAACTTTCACGCCGCGCTCGGCATTGAAGTCCCGTCGCCACCGGAGGGCGTCTGTCATGTTCACGTCAACGGATATGTAGAAATGCGGTATGTCCCGCTTGCTCGCGGTAAGCCGTTCGGCTATGCGTTTTCGCATCCTGCTGAACGGCACGACCGTATCGGCGTCTGAGCTTTCCACGGGTTTGGATTTGCTTGCGTCCAATACGTCATCCCGTGTGATTCGTCCGCCCGGGCCGCTACCTTTGAGCAGCGACATATCCACGCCGAGTTCCCGCCCAAGCCGCCTGGCCGACGGTGAGGCCGATATTCTCTCCGAACCCGGGCGAGACTCCTTCAGGTGCGATGCGACTTGTCCCCGGCTTTCGGTAGTTTCCGGGCCGGCTTGTACCGCCGGCGTTTCCGGTACATCCGCCGCCGGCTCCTCGACGCTTTCTCCGGGCTGGCCGATGTATCCGACGGGCTTGAGGATCTCAACTTCCTCGCCTTCGGAATGAAGGATTTTCAGCAGCACGCCGGATTCGTCCGCCTCGATCTCAAAACTGGCCTTTTCAGACTCGACTATGAGGATTACCTCGTTCTTCTCGACAGGCTCATTTTCCTTCTTGAGCCATTCGACGATCTTGCCTTCGGGGATATCCTGCCCGACTTGTGGCATAACAATAGGTATCATATATCCACGCTCCAGCCTCAGCCGGCCTTTCCTGCGCTACCAAAAAGTTTGATATTGTCATCTACTACCTGCCGAACGGACTCGAACTGCGCCCCAAGCGGTTTGAGCGGTTCGTATTGCCCGTTGGCGTTGTGATAATCCACAAAACCATCGATAAACGCATACTTGATGGCTGTGGAGATATTAACCTTTGCACAACCCAGTGCAATTGCCTTTCTGAAGACTTCTTCAGCCAGGCCCGTCCCGCCGTGCAGGGCGATGGGAACGCCTGTCCGGCGTGCGATTTGTTCAAGTTCGTCGAAGGCGATCTTTGGTTCGCCCTTGTACACGCCATGGGCAGTGCCTATTGCCGGGGCGAAGGCTGAAAGATTCAACCCCTCGCAAAACGTTACCGCCTCATCAACGTTCGCAAGATGAGCATCGTGCTCGGAGACAAAGATGTCATCTTCGACCCCCACGATTCGCCCCATTTCCGCCTCCACGCTTACGCCGGCGGATTCGGCAAGTTCGACGGCCTGCTTCGTGACGGCGAGATTCTCCTCGAAAGGTTTGGCGGACGCGTCGATCATCACGGAGGTCCATCCGGCGTCAATGCACGTGCGGATGACGTCGATTCCCTTGCAATGATCCAGGTGAAGGGCTACGGGGACAGGCGAATCGGATGCGAGATCCTCCATCCACGAGACGATTGTCGGCGCGCCCCAGAACTCGACCGTTTTTACGGACGTCTGGACGATTACCGGCGCATTGAGTCGCTCGGCGACGCGGACAACGGCGCGCGCGGAGTTATAATCGACGATATTGAATGCTCCCACTGCATACTTGCCGTTTTTGGCGGCTTCCAGCATGCCTGTCATTGTCTCAAGTCCCATGTCCGATACCTCCCTTGCTAGCCGGCGTACGCGGCTTTCCTGACGGCATCCATGATGTCCGATTCCTGCGGAACGCACGCGCTCTCAAGCCGAATGTTGAAAGGAATCGAGGTGTTCTTTCCGGCGCAGATTTCAATCGGCGCGTCGAGATAGTCGAATACCTCTTCCTGGATGATCGAGGCGATATCCGAAGCGACCCCGCCTCTGCGAATGGCTTCCTGGGCGATCACGACGTGCCCGGTTTTCCTGACGGATGTAAGTATGGCGTCTTTGTCCATCGGCACCAACGTTCGCAGGTCGATCATCTCGACGTCAATTCCCTCGGCGGCGAGTTTCTCAGCCGCCGACATGGAGCGGGGCACCATGTTGGACCAGGCTATCAGCGTAACGTCGCTGCCGCTGCGCTTGACGTCGGCCTTGCCCAGCGGGATCAGGTACTCGCCCTGGGGGACCGGCCCGGTGTTCATGTACAGCAGCTTGTGCTCCAGGAAGATCACAGGGTCGTCGTCGCGAATCGAAGTCTTGAGCAGCCCCTTGGCGTCATACGGCGTTGAAGGCATGACAACCTTCAGACCCGGAACGTGGTAGTAAATCGCCTCCAGACTTTGGGAATGCTGTGCTGCAAGCCCATTGCCCACGCCGCCCTGAGTCCTCAAGACCATAGGTACTCGTCCGACTCCTCCTGTCATGAATCGATACTTGGCCGCCTGGTTGAATATCTGGTCCAGCACCAGTACCGAGAAATCGATAAAGAGGATTTCCACAACAGGGCGCATCCCGGTGATGGCGGCGCCTACGCCGGCGCCGGTGAAACTTGCTTCCGAGATCGGCGAGTCAATCACTCGTTTGGAGCCGAATTCTTCTAATAACCCCGCCGTTACCTTGTACGAGCCGCCACGTTCGCCTATGCCGACGCCCATGCAAAAAACCGTGGGGTCGCGCAGCATCTCCTCGTGAATGGCCTCATTGAGCGCTTCGCGGTACATGATCTCTCTACCGCAGGTCTCGACGTCTGTTGTTGGCGTGTCATTCATCAGTACGACTCGACTTCCTGCAGGAACGCCTTCAAGTCCGGTTCGGGACTCGCCTTGGCGAACTCAATGGCCTCTTCGATTGCTCGATCGATATCGGCCTCGATAGCCGCTACCTTCTCTTCAGTTGCCTTACCTTTGTTCAAGAGGTACTTTCTTCCGGATTCCACCGGGTCCCTGGATTTGTAGTAATCCAATCGATCCTTGGGCATGTAGGCGCCGGGGTCGTTGACGTGATGTCCCGTATGACGGTACGTTTTACATTCCATCAGCACCGGTCCTTTGCCGTTGCGGCAACGTTCAGCCGCAGCCATGGTATGTTCGTAAACCTCCAGGACATCGTTACCGTCGACGACAAAGCTCTCGACACCGTAACCCTTGCCCCGCTCACAGATATCCTTCGTGCGGCAAACCTTTTCGATAGGGGTCGATACCGCGTAGTGGTTGTTCTCCAGAACCATAATGAGCGGAAGATCCCATATCGCGGCAAGGTTCATCGCCTCGGCGAACACGCCGTTATTCGTCGCCCCATCCGAGAAGAAAACGGCTGTAACCTGCCTGTCGCCACGAATGCCGGATCCCAATGCCGCCCCGACTCCCAGCGGAATCCCCGCGCCAACTATACCGTTGGCGCCCAGATTGCCCCTGGCTATGTCGGCAATGTGCATCGATCCGCCTCTTCCGGCACAGTAGCCGGTTTCCTTGCCCAGCAGTTCGGCCGCCATCCGCCCCAATTCCGCTCCTCGAGCTATGCAGTGTCCGTGCCCACGGTGAGTGCTTACGATGTAGTCCTTGTCTTCCAGGGCGGCACAGACCCCTGCGGCAATTGCCTCCTCGCCAAGGTAAGGATGGAAGTACCCGCGAATCAGACCCTGGCGATACAGCTTGATACACCGCGTCTCAAAGACGCGTATGGTGTAGAGCGTCTTGTAGATCTCAATTAAAAATTCTTTGGAATACATGGTTCTTTAATCCCGCAAATCCACGCGGCGGTTACCTTGTCGCCCGTACCGAAAAACGATACATGTCGCCGCGGTAGATCGATTCTTCCATCTCCAGTACCAGTTCCTTGGCGCAAAACGTTACGCCTTCCACACAGAAGGCGGGAATCTCGCTTTTGATCCCCGTGAATCCCGCCTTTTCGCCGTTGATGATGATTGCGGAGAGACCCTGGTCTATCCGCGTCAACTGAAGACCGTAGTCATGTTCGTAGATGTCGTAAAGCGAGCCTTCCAGATCCTTTTTCCCGATGCCGGGGCATAGATCGGTGGAGACGTACCGGGTTTCTATCATCATCGGAACACCGTCGGCCAGGCGAAGCCTCTTGATCTGGCAAACAGGTCCGGACAGGACGTAACGCCGGTCGTTTACGGAAAGACCAAGCCCTCTGCGGCGCGTCTTTGCACTTATTAATTGCGTCGAAGGGGTGCGTCCGGCTTCTGTCATGTTCCTCGTGAACCCCAGGATCTTCGTAGCCGAGCGGTCCACCCTGCCGTCGCAAACGAACGTGCCTTTGCCCTTGATTCTGGTGGCCCAACCGGCGCGTTCCAGCTCGAGCAGCACCCTTCGGGACGTTGTGTTACTGACCCCGTAGGCCTTTATCAGATCGTTTTCCGAGGGAACGCGGACTCCGGGAACCAATTTGCCGCGGCGGATCTGCGCAACGATGTCCTGCATTATCTGGAAGTATCTTGGAATTTGTAAGTTCTCGGTCCGCATGCATCACCCGTAAATTTCGGTATCCGCCAACCTAACGCACTAGGCCAGCCTAACGCACTAACCGGCATTTGTCAATATATATTTTGACAGTTTTATTCCGAGCACAGGAATGGAAATGGTGCGTCGTAAAGGTCCGTCTGATGAATTGCTTCGAAGGGCGAATTGGACTTGTCAGAAAGAATCCGGCCCGAACACATCAGCCACTCGCCGGCAGCCGCTTGCACAAGTCATCTCGACAGATTCGTATCGCATCGGTGAAGCCAAAGATCTCCACCATATTCTTCACGATCAAGGGGGCAATCGGGCCGGTCTCCACTGTTGTGCCCAGCACCCTTTCCAGGCTCGTTACAGATGCGCTGCCAAGCCCGCATGGAAGGATCAAGTCAAAATGCTCCATGTCGGGCGACACGTTCAAGGCAAAACCATGGTAGGTAACCCATCTGCTGACAGCCACTCCTATGGCGGCGACCTTCTCGTTACCGATCCAGACGCCGGTATATCCTTTCTTGCGTCCGGCATCTATGCTCATTTGCCGGAGGGTTCGGATCAGAACTTCCTCAAGGTCTCGGAGATACCGATGCAGGTCTCGCCCATGCAGGTCCAGCCTGAGGATCGGATACCCCACGAGTTGCCCCGGACCGTGATACGTAACGTCGCCCCCGCGCCGGGTCTTGTGCACCTCTATACCCGCAGCCGAAAGTTCATCAGACGAGGCCCGGATATTCTTTTCAGATGCTCCAACGCCAAGCGTAACAACCGGAGGGTCGTGCTCGCCAAGTATCAAGTAGGCCCGTTCGTCGGCATGTGTTCGAACATGCTTGAGAAGCTTCTGCTGAAGGCGCAAACCCGTCTCAAACGGTATGCGCCCCATGTCGGCGTATAAGAGTTCAGTCATGCTCTGAGTATTGTCGGGCGCCGAGGCGTCTCGACGCTCTGGCCGCTTTATAATCATCCACCCGCTGCGGCCGCAAAATCGCAACCACACGCCCACAGTACCAAGAGGAAACATGCCCCGCAAAACAAAAGGACGCGGCTTTGTCCTTGCGAGCGTAACCGCGTTGACTGTAACGAAGGACGAGATGGCCGTCTTGTCTTCCGAGCCGGTTGAGCCGCTGGTTGCTTCAGCATCCTCCGACGCAATTGCGGGTAACAATTTCTTGATGGATACTCGTGCCCAACTTGCTATGGCAACCTTCGAAGGCGACACAGCGGCTTATAGATGTGCGTCCGATTCGTCTCGTCGCGGCGGACCAGGCCCTTCTCGACATCTTCGCGGACCCGCCCCTTGCAAAATACACTTATCCCGGTCTAGAATAGGCAATTACATGGAGGTGACTGGCGGCCTGGTGGCGCCCCTGGTCTTCAAAACCAGTGTGGGGCTTAAGAAAGTCCCGGGTGGGTTCGATTCCCATTCGCCTCCGGTACCGGGCTTTGTATGAGTTAAAATACCTCTGTAAAAGACCGAAAGAAGGATTCGCCCTGGCAAAGCCGTTTCGGAAAATTCCGCAGCCTGCGATAGATCGCCCGGGTCGGGGCAGTGAATACCGTTCGGCGCGGACGGGGTTAGTCATTTCGCTGATCGGGTTGGTTCTCATCACCGGCGGCGCCCTTGTAACGCATCGCGCGGAAAACGAAACCGTCGCTATCTTGCCGGAGTGGGATCTTGTCCAGGCCGCCCGAATCGGCGGAATCGAATACGTCGTTTCTTCCGAACCGGAGACCACAACTCGACCCGGCGGCACAAAACCCGCAAAGACAGTGAAGAAACCACCCGTATTCTGCCCTACATGACCATAGAAGCATAAGGTTATGCGTGACATGGCCACTACCATCGAAATAAACAGAGAAAACGCACGCAGAATGCGGCGGCTGGTCCGGCTGCGAATCTGGGTGCAGACTGCTTTCCTGGCCGTCTGGCTCGCGCCGATGGGCAAGGCGGTGCAGTCTATGCCGTCGTGCGTCTTTCATTGCTATGCCTGCCCGCTGGCGTCTTTTGCCTGCCCGATCGGCGTGATTGCGAATTTCTCCGCCTGGCATGCCTTCCCCTTGCTGGCAGTGGGCGTTTTGGTAATCGTCGCCGGGCTTCTAGGCTCGCTGGTGTGCGGATGGGCGTGCCCGTTCGGATTTTTGCAGGATTTGACGGCGAAAATACCCGTCCGAAGGTTCCGAATCCCGAATTGGATGGGATATGGGCGATACCTTGTCCTTATCGGGCTGGTGATTCTCGTTCCGTATTTCTGGGGCAAGGCTCATCCACTGTTTATCTGCCGGGTCTGTCCCGCCGGGGGCGTCGAGGCCGGGCTTGCGCGGATGATCCTGGGCCTGACGACGGACGCGCCGCAGGTCTGGCTGGGCACCGCAAAATGGATAATCGTACCTGTGTTCCTGCTGGCGGCGGTGATTACATATCGACCCTGGTGCAAGATTTTCTGCCCGCTGGGCGGGTTCCTGGCATTGTTTAATCGCTTCAGCGTATTCCGTCTTCGCTTCGATCCGGACGCCTGCACCGAGTGCAATACCTGCCGGTCCAGATGCGAGATGGGCGTCCACGTCGAAAAAGCCGTCAACACGAAAGAATGTATCCGCTGCCTGGAATGCACCACCTGCGGGGCAATCAAACCGCAATTCGGGAAAAATACCCGGACGAAGGAATAGGACGTCCTACCGATTTGCATTCAGCGTATTCATCGCTTCCTGGTAGAACAGCCAGACGGGCGCGCCGCCCATCGCTACGGCTATCCAGACGGCTTCGTCCAGTTCCTCGCGGGTGATGCCCATTTTCGCCGCCTTAGCGAGATGCGCCTCGACGCAGGGTCCGCAGCGCGCCATCACCACCAGGGCGAAGGTGATCAGTTCCTTGGTCCTCTCGTCCAGCATCCCGGCAGCGCCGGCCGACTGCATGAGCGAGCCGAACGCCTTCTTTGCATCAAGCGTAGTGGATGCGCCGCCGGTCGCCGAAGGTCCGAAGAATTCGGCGCAACATTCGTCCGAGTCTTCCGACGAATGCGCCGATTCGAGCGGATGAATGTGATCGGGAAATTCGTCGTCGATTTCTTTTACAGGAGCGTCCGATGCCGGTTTGCCCGACAGGGTTACGAGGATTTTACCATCCGAGCGGTTCACTATTTCCCCGACGACCCACGCGCCTGCGCCGCCGGCGGAGAGGGCGTCGATCAGCGTTTGGACTTTATCGGCCGGTACGGCGATGAGCAGCCCGCCGGAGGTTTGTGCGTCGAAGCCCAGTTCTACCATCGCGGCTTCCACACCATCAGCGACGGAAATATCGTCGCCGACGTATTCGCGATTTCGCTCGGTCGCGCCGGGAATGACGCCTTCAGCCAGTGCCTCGATTGCGCCGTCGAAGGCCGGCAGGGCGTCGGCGTAAATCTGTGCCGTTACGCCCGAGTGGCGAACCATCGAAATCAGGTGTCCGAACAGTCCGAAGCCGGTAACGTCGGTGCAGGCTGAAGCGCCAACCTGGTTCATTGCCTCCGCCGCCGCCTTGTTCAACGCAGCCATTGATTGCTCCGCCGCCGCCAGTCCGTCCTTGTTGCCCCGCCCGATTTGCTGGGCGAAGTTCAGCACGCCGACGCCCAGCGGCTTGGTCAGCACCAGCACGTCGCCGACAGTGGCGCTGCCGTGACTGACGGCTTTGTCGGCGTCTATCGTTCCGGTGATAGCGAAGCCGAGTTTAATCTCTTCGTCCTTGATACTGTGTCCGCCGATGAGCGCGACGCCGGCGTCCTTGAGCGTCTCCATCGCGCCGCTGATCATTTGGTACATAATCTGCCCGTCGAGCGTTTCGGCGGGGAAGGCCAGGATGCTCAGCGCCGTTCGCGGCTCGCCGCCCATGGCGTATATGTCCGAGAGGCAGTTGGCTGCACATATCCGCCCGAAGGTGTAAGGGTCGTCCACGCAGGGCGTGAAGACATCCACTGTCTGCACCAGCGTCAGACCCTCTGCGATGGTATAGATTCCCGCGTCGTCGCCGGCGGGGATGCCTGACAGCACGGCTGGGTCGTCCACGACCGGCAGGCGGGCGAGGACCGCCTCAAGGTCGGCAGGGGCGATCTTCGACGCACATCCGGCGTTGTGGATCAGTTCGGTGAGTTTGACCTGGTCGCCGCTTATCGGATCGGGCCGTTCGCCCGCGCACGGGCAGAAACCCTGGTCCTTGAATATGTCGCACGGACATGGCCGGCGCGGATCGCATATGCAGTGTCCCAGTTTCATCGACCGCTGCATGATCCGCCGGCGCTTGGCAAGATCTACTTTCACTTTTCGACTCCCTGTGCGCCCCTGCAACCGGACGCGCACAGGGACGATTATTTAATGGTGAACTTTGTTGTCTTGAGGGTAACGGGAAACGCTCCGGTTTTGAATTTCAAAGATACCGTGAATTTACCCTTCAGACCTTCCGGCACTCTCCATGAGTGCGCGCAGTAGAAGCCTCACCCGAACCTCATTTTTACGCTATAGACCTTTTTGCCGGCGGCGTCGTGGACTTCGATTGCCGGCGGGGCGGGGCGCGGGGCGAGATACCGCACACTGCCGCCGGAAGCATCGGCCAGGTTCAAGGTGAAACGAACTTTACGCTCTACCTGGCGGACGTCCATGCAGGCCGTCATTGGCGAACCGACGGAAACCTCCGTAACCTTGCCTTCTGTAACTTCGAAGACCTTCCCCTTGCCCTCGACGACATCCTGACCCTGACGTATCAGGCGCTCTTCTTTACGCTTGCCTTTGCCCGTGCCCGGTCGGTACTCAGTGTACCTGGCGACCACATATTGCCCGACCGGCATTTCTATCGCCTTGTCGCTTCCGGAGAGCGTCGCCAGGTAATTCATGCCGATCAGCGTTCCCGACCACCGCTTGTGGGGGATTCGGATCTTTCCGGTCTTGACCTTGACAGGTTCCGCCGAGATCTTCAAACCGTCCGGGGACACATTAGGACGGTACCACTTACCGTTGACTTTCACGGTCTGGCCGATCAGCGCCTTCTGCGCGGGCGCGCCGCCGTCGGCGTAGATCAGTATCGTATCGCCCGGAATCATTCCCCGGATTTTTCCGTCCTGCATGTTAATCCTGATCTTGTCGTTGCATCGAGTGTTGTTGTTGCCGTCGATAAGGCGAACGCGAAGTGTCTTTTCGCCGAACCTGCACGAACCCTCCATCGCCGTGCTGAGGACCAGGCGGAAGTAGCGGACGTCGCCGCGTTTCATGTAATGGCCGTACAGGGTAACTGGGATTTTCCCGCCGTCGTGCTGCACCTGGATCGTTACCATTCCGGTGGTGCCATTGAAGCGTCCTCTCCGAACTCGGCCTTTCAACGGCACAACGGGTTTATCGTGGAACTTACCCTTGCCGGTGAAATCGAAGCGGAACAAGTCGGGCGCTTTGGCGTCCGGCGACTTGGAATCGACTGCAACTTTGATGATGTCCGAACCGGTCTTGAAGGTTGCGATCTCCGCCTGTGGGCTGACGGTTCCATCATCTTTCATTCGTTTGGAAAACTGGCCCCTGCGAGCCATCAGGTGTCTTACGAACACCGCCTGCCCGGGTCGGCACGCCACGGGGGTCAAATCGCCGACTTCAGCATGAAGAACCGTCGTAAGAACAAGGAGAATACACAGGCCGGCGAATTTGCTCATTTGCGCTCTCCCGATACGAGTGTAAGTCTGTCAAACGAATAATTGATTATCGTAATGATACTAATTCCCGCCGGGAAATACAAATGCAGATGTAGCCTATGGCTTACAACTGTTTCTTCGCTTCTGCGCCGGGTGTGCGTCGGCTGCCGGAGCGGACGGTCAGGCTGATTGTGTCGAAATAATCCAGCAGCGGCACGGCGTATTTCCTGCTGACGCCAAGCGCATCGCGGAATTCCACGGTCTCAAAACTGCCCTTGCTCGCAAACAGTTCCATCACAGCCTTTTTTGCCTGCTCGACGGCGTCAGCGTGCATCACGACTTTCCGGTCCAGTCGAATTACCGCTTCACGGTCGGACAGAAGGCGGGTTATGGCTTCGAAACGGTCCTCGCTTGTGTGCAGCGATTCAATCAAGTCCGCAGGCAGAGGCGGCGTCAGTCCTGCTTTCCGCAATGACTCTTCTATCTGCCGGCACAGCAGGGTGTCTTCGGCCGAGAGCCGCTCGCCCCTGCCGGCCAGCGCGACAACCGCGCCGCTGCTGACGACCTTTTCGTTCTCAATCAATTGACTCAGCGCGAGTTCGACAACGGGACGGTCTGTCTGAACCTTACCCATCAGTTCGGCTGGGGCGATTCCCGCCCGGGTCGGATTGGACTCGTGAAACGCCTCGAGCGCTTCGGTGATGTCCCGCGTAGCCTGATCTACCACGTCGCGATGGACCAAACTGCCGCCGGTTGTCTCAAGGACGATTCCCTTTTCCTTAAGTTCCGCAATAGCCGCTTCAACTGGCTCGGCCCGCCGCTGCGCCCGTCGGGAGAGGGTTTTGATATCCATGGCGGCGCGGGCTTCGGTCAGATGCACGGCGCACCATTCCGGCATGGAATCCAGTGCGTCGCGCCTGGCCGAAAGGGCGGCGATTGTCCAGGGTCGATTCCGTCGGAGGCGGATGTTGCTCGTATCAAGAATGCGTCCGCCGCCGATAGTCGTTGTCCGCCCGTCGGCCAGACCCGCTGCGCTCGCGCGGATTGCGAAACGGTCGCCGGCTGCGATTCCCAGCGGCCTGGCCAGGCGCAACTGAACAAGTGAAGATGCGCCGGGACCGATATTTTTGCCGTCCAGAATGGCTGCGTGGGCCATTACGTCGGCTGTTCCGATGTGCAGATGCACTTCGGCGTTGTCGCCCAACCCTCGCAGTACGTGTTCCAGTATCCGCAGGTCGGCCTCGACCATCGAGGCCGTCCCGAACGCATCAGGTTCGACGAGTACCTTGCTGCGGGTGAGTTTCCCGGCGTCAATGTCGGTAAGGTTAATCGCCACGCATTCGCCGGCCCTTCCGATTTCCGCATCTGCGCCGTACACCTGCAAGCCGCGCACACGCCCGGTCAATCCATCCGGCAGAAGTTGCAGCCTGTCGCCGACTTTGACTGTCCCGCTGCCGGGAATACCCGACAACACCGTTCCGAACCCGCGAATATTGAACGAACGCTCAATCCAAAGGCGAAACAGGCCTGATATTTCATGCTCCCGGCAGGCGGAAACTTCCTCATTCAATGCCAGGAAAAACTCGTCGAAACCATTTCCGGTAACGTTGGAAACCGGACAGACCGCAGCGCCTTCAAGAAACGTTCCGATAAGGAAACGCCGGACGTCGCCAATCACCGCATCGAGCCTTTCGTCGGCCACCAGGTCAGTCTTGGTAAGCGCCACCAGTCCGTGTTTGACCCCCATGAGCGTAAGGATGTCGAGGTGTTCGCGCGTCTGCGGCATGACGCCGTCATCGGCTGCGATGACAAGGATCACCACGTCGATACCGTGCGCGCCGGCGACCATGTTGCGGATGAAATCAACGTGGCCGGGAACATCCACGATCCCGACGATGCGCTCGTCGCCCATTCGGCAGGGCGCGAAGCCCAGTTCTATGGTGAGTCCCCGGTTTTTTTCGGCGGCAAGGCGGTCCGTGTCGCAGCCGGTCAGCAACTTCACCAGCGCAGTCTTGCCGTGATCGACGTGACCGGCAGTGCCCAGCATAATGTTCTTTCGAGGCTGGCTCATTGGGCGATTCTCTTCACTGCGGCTGCGATCTGCGGTATGTCTTCGTCGGACAGCGTCCTGACGTCAAAGACGACCTTACCATTGTCGATGCGCGTGAAGATGCAGGCCTGGTCCATCCGCAGACTGCGTGCAAGTTCGTCCGGCCCGACGGACGGAAGCGACAAAGCCGCCAGCCGGGTTCGAAGAGCCTCCATCGGCAACGAACCGCTGCCCAGGTATCCGACTCCCTCAATAACCTCTGTCCGTGCGGCGGGATTCGCTTTTCCGATAGCGTCCGCCAGCGAGTCGGCGCGGGTGCGAAGTGTCTCCTGCGACGTCGCGAGCATCCGGTAGGTCGGGTGCTCGCGGACGAGGCGGTCCGGGTCGCGGAACAGGGCCAACGTCCGCTCAAGCGCCATCAGGCAGGTCTTGTCGGGGCGAAACGCCCTTGCCAGCGGATGTTTCCGGATTTTTTCGATATATTGCTTCGAGCCGACGATTACGCCGCCCTGGCCTGCGCCGATGAGTTTGTCGGCGCTGGAGACGACCACGTCTGCGCCGGCGGCGATGGATTCGCTTATGGTCGGTTCGTGCGGCAGGCCGAAGCGCTCCAGGCCGATAAGCGCGCCGGCGCCCAGGTCGTCGATCATCATCAGCCCACGCGAGTGGGCCAGTTCCACCAATTCCTTCAGCGGCACTTCGCATGTGAAGCCGACGATGCGGTAGTTGCTGGGATGTGCGCGGAAAATGACGGTTGTTTCGTCGGTGATCGCGTTTTCGTAGTCGCGTAGATGCGTCCGATTGGTCGTGCCGACTTCGACCATTACGGCGCGGCTTTGTGCCATCACGTCCGGAAGGCGGAACGAACCGCCGATCTCGATGAGTTGGCCGCGAGATACGATCACTTCCTTGCCGGCGCCCAGCGCCGCCAGAACGAGCATCGTGGCGGCGGCGTTGTTGTTGACGACAGTCGCGGCCTCTGCACCCGTCAACTCGGTAAGGATGTACTCGATCCGCCCGTCGCGTTCGCTTCGCTTGCCTGTTTCCCGATCGATGGCGAGCGTAACGTAGCCCTTGAGTCCGTCGATCATTGAATCGACCACGCCTGCCGGCCAGACCGCCCGACCCAGACCGGTGTGCAGAATGATGCCCGTGGCGTTAATGGCCTTCCGCAGATGGGGATTGGTTTTCGTAGCCAGATGCGCAGCCGCCGATTCGAGAATGCCCCGCCCGGTAACGTCCGCCGCACCGCCAGGTTCCGGCGCGTTGTCAAGCAACTGCCGCCTTGCGTCCTCTACCGCCTCGCGCAGGCAATCGACCACAAGTGGTCGTGGGTGCTCTCCAAGCCACGCTGCGACAGTGTCGGTTTCCAGCAAGTCGTTCACAGAGGGAAGTTTCCGCAACAGTTCTCGTTTTTGCGCTGAAGCCATCGATTTCTCCACAAACCGGACGTTCTTTCATGATAACAGATGGCCGCGATTCATGACACATCCGCGGCTGCGTTTTCGTGTTCAGTCAGTGCTCGGCGGACTTCCAGGAGCACCTTGATGAATCCGTCGCCCAGGCGGTCGCGCGGGCGATCCAGGTCCAGGCGGAATTCGGCCACGGTCCGACCGAAGGTCATCACAATGATTCGATCCGCAAGAAATACCGCTTCTTCGAGGCTGTGAGTAACGAACAGCACCGTCTGCCTGTCGGACAACCACAGTTGAAGCAGTTCCGCCTGGAGGTGGTGACGGGTTAGTTCATCGAGGCTGGAGAACGGCTCGTCCATCAGGAGGATGCGCGGGTTTGTGCAGACGGCCCTTGCCAGGGCGACGCGCCGTCGCATCCCGCCGGACAATTCGTGAGGGAAACTCTGCACCACTTCTGACGGCAGGCCGACGCGGTTGATTGCTTTTTCAGCCCTTTCGGTTCGTTCCTGCCGGCACAGTCCGCGGATTTCCAGTCCCAGCGCCACGTTGCCCAGCACCCGTCGCCACGGCAGCAGGTCGCCTTCCTGACTGACCACGCCGATCTTTTCAGGCGGACCGGCAACGGCTGAGCCGTTCACGCAGACCTTGCCCATTGTGGGCATTTCCAGACCGGCGGCCAGGCGGAGCAGCGTCGTCTTGCCGCACCCGGACGGGCCTAGCACGCACGTCAGTTCACCTTCCAGGCAGGTCAGGTTGAACTCGCGGACTGCCCAGACTTCGGGTCTGGCCGGCGTGCTGAAACACTTGCCGGCGTTCTCGAATCGGATTACCTGGCGTTTCGGCTCCATCTTATCTTTCCCTCGGCTGCCATCGGCTCACGCGGACCGACGCCATACGCAGCAGGCCGTCGAGGCTCAGGCCGATTGCGGCGATGACGATGATTCCGGCGAATGCGTATTCGTAGGAGGCAGTCTCATGAGCGGTTGCTATCATGTATCCAAGTCCGCCTCGCGTGCCGGGAAATATCTCGGCTGCGATGATAACACGCCAGGCAATGCCCGCGCCGATGCGCAATCCCGTCAGGATCGCCGGTGCGGCGCTTGGAAGGACTATCTTCGCGAGAATCTGACGGCGAGTTGCGCCAAGGACTTCGGCGGTCTCCAGGTGTCCCGCCCGAACACTGGCGGCGCCGGCGGCGGTATTCAAGGCTATCGGAAAGAACGCGCCCATCCAGATTACCGCGACAATCGCGAAACGGAGTTGGTCCAGCAGACCGTGCTGCCAGGACTGTTCGCCGTAAATCGCGGTGGCTGGGCTTGACAGGCCGAAAACGATGATAGTAACGGGAATCCACGCAATAGGACTGACGGCCATCGCCGCGGACATAGTCGGCGCGAGCGTCTCCATCGCCAGTCTGCACCGCCCAATTAAAAGCCCGATCAGAACCCCGCTCAAAGCCGCCAGGATGAACCCACTTAATACACGAAGAATACTAACCGCCGCCCCGAACGCCAGCGGCGTCGAATCCAGACCTTCCGGTTCGGTGAAGGGATGGGCCAGGACATTCGCGACCGACGCGATCGAGGGTACTACGACGCTGCCGATCGAGGCGAAATACCATACCAGCAGAATCACCACCGGAACGATTGCGCCGAGCAGAACTTTTCTTATCAGGCGATTCGATTTCATTTTGGATTCAGCAGTCCCTTGCCCCGCAATTCCGCAGCCGCCTGCCGGCATAGTTTCAGGTCGCAGACGTCCTTTACGAATTCGTCCGCCGAGATACGGGCGTACCTGCCGCTGAAGGCTTTGACCTCCTGCATCAGGACCACCCAGGTTTTCATCCCGTCGAGCCAACTGTCCGTCGGGTCGGTGATGTAGTGGATCGTGGGGATGGAGTCAGCCTCCACCTCACGCGGATTCTTCGTCCACCTGCTCGCACAGTCGATGGCAAGGGCCTGGTCCCGATTGATTACACCGGTTGAAAGGTGGATGACCTTCAGGAACGCCTTGATAATCTCAGGATGCTTCTCGATCGTTTCAGTCGTCGCGCTGACGCAGCAGCAGGGGTGATTGACCCATTTTCCCTTCGGCGGCAGGTCGCGTAGTTCGGCCACTGTTTTTCCGAGTTTCTTGTGGACCGCAACGGCGACGGCCGGTTGATTCATCACGAATCCGTCGATGCTTCCGCTTGCCAGCAGCGGCAGCGGGCTTTTCTCGCTCATCATGTTCACCAGAATGATCTTTGCGCTGCGGTCGGCGGGGTCGTAGCTGAACGGCAGATTCGCCGCCTTCAGCGCTCCGACGAAGACGAGTTTCGCCACGGCCACCGGGGCCTTGTATCCGATCTTCAGCGGTTTGGAGCCGGACCTGGCTGCAGCGACAAACGAATTCCAGTCGGTAACCGGCGAGTCCTTCTTCATCACCAGCATGTCGCCGTCGGTCTGGAGCGGGCTGATAATCTTGAACGGCTTGCCCTTATCGGCGAATTTCGCCACTGCCGCCACGCCCCCCAGACCGATGTCGATCTCGCCACGACTCATTGCCGCCGGCATTCTCGCTCCGCCGCCGACCTTGACGAAAACAAGTCTTGCGAGTGTCTTCTCACCTTCGACAAGGTCGTACACTTCGCGCGACTTGACCGTTTTGAGGTATATCCCGAATTGCTTTTTGAAGCGTTCGCCTTCCAGGGCCGCCAGGTAGAGCGCGAGGTGATGGTCGTGCCCCACGTGCCCGACCTTGAGCGTTACGGGTTTATCGGAGGGCTTTTCCGAAGGACTCTCGGACTTGCTGCACCCCAACAGTGCTGCAGAAATAAGTAAGGGAACCCAGATTTTTCGTAACATCTTCTTTTTCCTCTGTAAACCCCTCTGGGCCGGGGGCTTGCAGAGGGGCAGGTTACCTTATTATGAATTTTGTCTCTTTGAGATTCAGATCAAACGGCCCGGTCTCGTACTCCGGGACGGCAGTGAATTCGCCTTTCAAGCCTTTCCGCACACGCCACGTGTGCGAGCATGTGCCGCCTCATCCGTACTCCAGCGTGCCGGTGTGGACCACGATGCCGAGATAATGCGTAGATTTCATATCAGAAAGTAAAAGGCGGACCTCCGCTTCGAGTCCCCAAACGCGATACATGGAGTTTGGGGACGTTTCGTTCCGGCCCAGCCTGTTACACCTTTATTTTGCAAGGATTTCTTTCGTTTTCGCATCGAGTTCGCCCAGCCCGAAGCCCTCGACCCGGACGACGTGTTTGTCGTCTGTGAGGATCAGCCACGGCAGGCCACCGACGCCCCATTTGCGCCGAATGCTGTCGGCTTTCTTGTCGGCAGGGATTATTCCGACGGGCAAGGACATCTTGTTCTTCGATGCCCAATTGCGAATCTGCTTTTCATCCGCGCCAGAGGCATGAACCGAGATGACCACAACACCCTTGTCAGCCAGGGTCTTCGCCATTCCCGCGAGTTTTTTTATGCAATGCCTCGACGGCCTCTGCTCCATGTCCCAGAAGCAGACCAGGATCGCCTTGGCCTTGGTCGCGTCGGCGGGCAACTTGATGCCGAATTCCTTAAGTTCAGGTAGGGGCTTGCCGAGAAGCGACGTCGGCGCAGCAGGCCTGGTTCGGCCGCGTTGCTTTCTCAAGACCAACTTGACATCGGTAGCGCCGGCGTCGGCCTGTGTGTCGCATCTCAGGGAATTTGGTCCTCTGGTGCTTACGTGCAAGTGAACCTTGCCCTTGCAGATTTTCTTAATTGTGAATTTGCCGGCTGCATCCGTCGTAACCCGGCGGTGCGGCTGTCCTTTGCCGCC
The DNA here is from genome assembly GCA_030631125.1 of Planctomycetales bacterium. Next base: position 510 of record DAOVLS010000001.1, on the reverse strand, counting down.
GAATTGGATATTGACTCCGGCAGCGGGCTTACCGCTTTCATCCACCACCGTGCCGGAAATGGAAAGATTCGCCACGGCCAGGACAATGTCCTCGACCTGCCTGGGGGCACTGCCGGCCTCTTCCAACTCGACCTTAACGCTATCCTGGCCGTAGCCTGCTACCCCACGCGCATGAACGGTGTACTTATATCCGGGCGGAAGGGCATTGACCTTATATCGCCCTTCGGCATCGGTTTTCGCATTCGCGCCGACAGGCGAACCCATTCTTGCAAGCCACAAATTTGCATTGATACGTGCGCCGGCAAGCGGTTTTCCGTCCGGGTCCACCACCAGCCCGGTAATTGCCGCTGCGGGTTGAAGTTTGACATCGACTTTACCGGCGTCTTTTTCAATCTCGACGACCGCCGCCAGGTTGCGCCCCTCGTGCCTGGCAACCAGATAGAACGCGTCAGGCGACCAACCATGAATTTGTATTGTGGCTTTAAAATGGCCGTTCTCATCGGTAATAGT
>DAOVLS010000339.1 GCA_030631125.1 Planctomycetales bacterium | reverse complement strand
GCCCATTACCAGAAGGTATGCAGCCACCAGCGCGACTACCAAGCCCAGAACCTGTCTGAATCTTTTATAAGCCATTGTTTTTATATAAAGACGTTACTTTTACGACTTTGCGAGTTTGCGTTTCACGAAAGTTTTTCGACGCTTCCGCCGGCCTGGAGGATTTTCTCCTGGGCCGAGGTCGAAAATGCCTGCGCCGCCACGGTCAGTTTCTTTTTTATTTCACCTTTTCCGAGGATTTTCACCGGACCTCCGCCGGGACGAATCAGATGTTTGGCAGCGAGTGTTTCAGCGTCTGCGCGGTCGCCGTCGTTGAATACGTCCATGTCGGCAACGTTGACAATCTGATACGGTTGGGTTTGGAAGTCGGCATTGTTGAAGCCCCGTTTGGGTATCCTGGCCAAAACGGATGTTTGCCCGCCTTCGTATCCGAACATGGACGTTCTTCCGGCGCGCTGCCCGGCGCCTTTGTGCCCACGGCCTGAGGTCTTGCCCCGCCGAACCCCTCGTCCGAGGCGCCTCGACGTCTTGTTCCGACCGGCCTTGCTTAATATCTCATCTAATTTCATTGCACACCATTCACGGGCTCCAGCGCCCGTGCCACCAACTTCATGACAACGTAACTCCGCGCAGTTCGGCAATCTGCTCGGCGCTGCGAAGCTGCTTCAGCGCTTTCATACCGGCCTGGAGAAGGTTCTTCGGATTAGTCGAGCCGTAGGACTTCGTCAGCACGTCCCTGATACCGGCAAGTTCCAGCAGGGGTCGCAGACGAACTCCCGCGATGATGCCCGTACCTTCAGCGGCGGGGATCAGTACGACCAGCGAGGAGCCGAACTTTGCCTTTATGCGATGCGGAATCGTGCTTCCTTTCATCTGTATTGCAACAAGGTCTTTTTTGGCGTTTTTTATACCCTTTTCCACCGCCGTGGGTACCTCGTTGGCCTTGCCGTAACCGATCCCGACCTGCCCTTTGCGGTCGCCAATGACGACCAGCGCCGCAAAGCGGAACCGCCGACCACCCTTGACTACCTTCGCGCAGCGGTAGATCTTCACGACCTGGTCTTCCATGCCCCCCTCTTCGGAAAAGGTTTTCCGCTTGTCATGTTGTCTCTGCATCTGCGCCAAGACGTCTGCTCCACACTAAAAAGTCAGAATTCCAGTCCGCCCTTTCTGGCTGCTTCAGCCAGTTCTTTCAATCGCCCGTGATAGGCGTATCCGCTACGGTCGAAGACGACCTTTTTGATCCCTTCGCCGGCGGCTTTTGCAGCCAGGATCTCGCCGACGGCGGCGGCGGCGGATTTGTTGCCGCCGTAGCCGATTTTCGCCCGCAGGTCTTTTTCCGCGCTGGAGGCTGATACCAGCGTCCTGGCGGAGGTATCGTCGATAATCTGCGCGTAAATATTTTTGTGGCTTCGGAAGACCGTCAGTCTTGGTCTGTCCGGCCGACCCGCAAGCCGGCGGCGAATTCGCTTCTTTCGTCGCTCTCGACGTGCAATTTTTTCAGTCAAACGCTTCATATACCAATCCTACTCGCCGGTGCCCGCGAAGGCCTTGCCTGTCTTCCGTCGGACATGCTCACCGGCGTAACGGAGTCCTTTACCCTTATAAGGTTCCGGCGGCCTGGCCTTTCGCAGTCGAGCGGCGAACTCACCGACTGCCTGTTTGTCCGGACCTGAAACGGAGAATTTCGCCGGGTCGGTGTCACCGCGTGCCTGGGGGGCCTGAACCGTAATCGTCAGACCGGTCGGTATGTCAAAAACACACTGATGAGCATGCCCTACCGACAGCGAAACTTTCTCGCCCTGCACCTGGATTCCGTAGCCTACGCCGTAAATCTCCAAGGACCTTTCGTAACCTTTCAGGCACCCCTCAATCATGTTGGCGATTAGCGCCCGCGTCGTTCCGTGCAGCGCCCTCGCCAGCCGATCGTTTCCGACGCGCTGAACGGCAATTGTCTTCGCGTCCTGGTCGTAGCCCAGGCTTACCTCATGCCGATGCGTCCAGGACAGTTTGCCCTTAGGCCCTTCCACGCTTACGGCCCGCCCATTGATGGAGACCTTCACGCCGTCGGGCACAGGGATCAATTTATTTCCAATTCGTGACATTGCCTGATCAAATCCTAACAAACAGTACAGAGCACCTCTCCACCGATGTTTTCTTCCCGGCATCGGCGGTCGGACAGTATGCCTTTGCTGGTTGAGACGATTGCTATGCCCAGCCCGTCCATCGGGCGAGGCAGGTCGGCGCCGCCGCTATAGACCCTCTGTCCCGGTTTGGAGGCGCGTTTCAATTCCGATATTACCCGTTCGCCGCTCGGGCCGTAACGAAGGTACACCCGCAGCAACGCTTCCGGGTGGTCGCCGTTGTCGATCCGCGTGTAATCGGCTATATATCCTTCTTCTTTCAGCACTTGCGCGATTCCTTCGCAGATTTTGCTTGCGCGGATATTAACGGCTTCGTGTCCCGCACCGACGGCGTTACGGATTCGCGTCAGCATGTCAGCAATGGGGTCCGATAGACTCATAATTCACCAACTCGCCTTTTTCATCCCCGGCACCTTGCCTTCGTTGGCAAGTTTACGAAGACAGATTCGGCAGATCCTGAATTTCCTGTACACGCTGCGGGGGCGCCCGCACATTTGGCATCGACGCTGAATGCGCGTCGAAAACTTCGGCGGCCTCTTGCTCTTTGCTATCTGTGCCTGTGTTGCCATTGGCTCCTCTTATGTCCCGCTCGTCCCGCTCTGGGGTCCTGGGGACCTGAACGGCATACCCATCAGCGACAGCAGCCTGCGGGCCTGTTCGTCGGTCCGCGCCGTCGTTACGATCGCTATATTCATGCCCTGGGTAGCCTGGACCTTGTCCGGATTAATCTCCGGGAAGACAGTCTGCTCGGTCAGGCCCATATTGTAATTACCTTTTCCGTCAAACCCGCCGGCCGGCAAACCGCGGAAATCCTTCACTCGCGGTATGGCCATGCCGATAAGCCGATCAAGGAACTCGTACATCCGCCGGCCTCGAAGCGTAACCTTCAGCCCGATCTTCATGCCCCGGCGGAGTTTGAAGTTCGATACGCTTTTGCGTGCCTGCGTTATAACCGGTTTCTGACCGGTAATCAGCGCCAGTTCCACCGCCGCCGGTTCCAGGCAGTCTTCGCTCTCAACGGCCTTTTTACCAAGACCCATCGAAATAACGATCTTCTCCAGGCGAGGGACCGCCAAGCGGTTGGCGAAGCCGAACTCCTCCGCCAGGGTCGAAACCACTTCGCTTTTATATTGTTCCAGAAGACGCGTTACCATCGTTCAAAGTACCTTCCTGCTAAGTATTCTTTTTACCGACAATCCCCAGTGCCTGCCCCGACTTTCTGGCGAACCGTTCCTTGTCGCCCGCCGAGTTGATCCGGAACCCAACCCGCGTCGGTCCGGACGTCTTCGGGTCGGTCGGAAGGACGTTGGAGATGTCTATCGGCATCTCCTTCTGGATCCTTCCGCCCTGGGGGTGCTGTCGCGAGGGGCGAAGGTGGCGATAGACACTATTGACGCCGGCGACGAGGACCTTTCCCCTGGCGGGATAGACGGCCAGCACTGCGCCGGTCTTACCTTTGTCGTCCCCGGCGACAACTGTTACCGTATCACCTTTTCGCACGTGTCTCGCCATGTAATCAGACCACCTCGGTTGCCAATGAGATTATTTTCATGAAGTTTCTTTCCCGCAGTTCCCTCGCCACAGCGCCGAAGATTCTCGT
>DAOVLS010000462.1 GCA_030631125.1 Planctomycetales bacterium | reverse complement strand
CACGCCGTCATCGACGCGATGCTCGGAGCCGCCGGGCTGGGCGACATCGGAGAGTTCTTCCCCGATACCGACAAAAAAAATAAAAACGCCGACAGCGGCGTGATGCTCGTCGAAGTCCTCGGCGAACTGGCGCAAATGGGCATGGCTGTGGTTAACTGCGACGTAACAATCGTTACCGAAGCGCCCAAACTGTCCGCATATAAAATACCCATGCGAGAGCGGATCGCCGACCTTCTGGGCCTGGACATCTCGGTCGTTTCGGTCAAGGCCAAGACCGCCGAAGGAATGGGTCCAATCGGTTCCGGCGAAGGACTGGCCGCTTTTGCAGTTGTCATGGTCGAAGAAGGATAAGAATTGCCAATTGCCGATTTCCAATTGGAAGAACCTTCGGCGATTCCGTCGGGCAATTGAAAATCGGAAATACTACTCTGCGAAGTAGTTCGCTACGTAGCACGAGTCGGAAATTGGAAATCGAAAATGACTTTGAGAGTCTATAACACGTTGACGAGAAAGAAGGAACTGTTCGAGCCGGTCGAATCCGGTAGGATTGGCATTTACTTGTGCGGGCCGACGGTCTATAAGCCGTCGCACATCGGCCACGCCGTCGGGCCTATCATCTTTGACGCGATAAAACGATACCTCGTCTATAAGGGCTACGAGGTCCGCCTCGTAATCAACATCACCGACGTTGACGACAAGATCATCGCCGAGGCTTCCGAGCAGGGCAGGTCGATGGCCGAAATCGCCGCTGAAGTCGAGGCCGATTATCTCAAGTGCCTCAAAACACTGGGCGTAACCGGCGTGGACGCATTCCCGCGAGCGACGGAAAATATAGATAAAATTATCGCACTTGTGCAGCGGCTGATAGACAACGGCGCAGCCTACGCTGTCGGGCCGGATGTGTATTTCGACCATACCGCCTCGCCCGATTACGGGAAACTCTCAGGACGGCGGGTCGAGGACGCCATGCACGGCTCGCGCGATCTGGCCGGCGAAAACAAACGCCACCCAGCCGACTTCGTCGTATGGAAAGCAGCCAAAGAGGGCGAACCGGGGTGGGATTCGCCCTGGGGGGCGGGCAGGCCGGGCTGGCACATCGAATGCTCGGCCATGAGCATGGACTTACTCGGCGAGACGTTCGACATCCACGGCGGCGGGGTGGACCTTATCTTCCCCCACCACGAAAACGAGATAGCACAGTCCGAAGCCGCGACGGGAAAAACGTTTGCCAAATACTGGCTGCATAACGGCCTGACGCGCGTCAAAACCAAGGCTGCTGGCGGCTCGGAAAAAATGTCCAAGAGCCTCGGCAACATCCGCACGATAACCGACCTGCTGGAAGATTTTTCACCGGAGACAATCCGCGCGTTCGTCCTCTCGACGCACTACCGCCGCCCTCTGGAATTCTCCGACGAGCAACTGAAATCAACGGTGTCTTCTTTGCAGGGGTTCTATATCCTCTTCAACCGCATCAAATTTGTTGCCAATGAAGATGTCTACGAAGAGGGTAAAGATATTACTGATGTTGAGAATGAAGCGAAGACAAAAACCGACGTTGAATTCGTCAAAGAGGTGCTTGAACACCGGCAGCGGTTCGACGAAGCGATGGACGACGACTTCAATACCGCCAGAGCCATAGCAGTTCTACATGAAATTGCCGGAGCAGTAGATCAGTTTGCGAATGAAGAAGCCGTCTATCTACGCGGTCCCGGTGAGAATGTACTGATAGCCCCTGCGGGGCGGACAATAATAAAACTT
>DAOVLS010000125.1 GCA_030631125.1 Planctomycetales bacterium | reverse complement strand
TTATTGAACTGTGAAATTAAACAGAAAAAACTTTCACAAACCCAGTGCCGCCAATGCCCAATGCCCAATGCCTAATGCCTAATGCCGTCAAATACCTGACTCGCTCTTGTCTTCTGTGATTATTGCAAACGGCTGAACTCTTACAAGCAACTTATTTATTGACTCTTTCAACTGGGGCGATATAATCAATCGGACAGTTGTCCTGACTGGGCATGCAGGAGATAAGCCGATACGATGCGGACGCTTTGGGACGATATTCCGGTTCTGTTCTTTCCCGCCGAAGATACAGACTGCGTTCGCGCAGGCATTATTGCCATTGAAGTAATACCCTGCGTGCCTTAGGGCAGGTGCGGCGGACTTTTTTATCGTCCCAAGGCCCTGAGGCGAAAAACGCTTCAGGGCCTCTTTTATGTCCACGAATTACGCGAAAAAAAATGACAGTAATTCGTAATCAGTAATTCGTAATTAGTCAAAAAAAGACCTGATACCCAATCACGAATTACGAGTTACCAATTACGAATCACGAATTACGAATCACCAATTACGAATTACAAAATTCGTGTAATTCGTGGACATCTTCCGTCCAATACGGTGAAAAGCCATGAACGACAAAAAAACAAGAATAGAAATCTACGACACGACGCTTCGGGACGGCGTGCAGGCTGAAGGGGTCTGGTTGTCGCTGGAGGATAAACTCCTTATCGTCGAGAAACTCGACGCCCCCGGCGTCGATTACATCGAGGGCGGATACCCGCTGTCGAATCCGAAGGACAAGGCCTTCTTCGCCGAGGTCCGTAAGAAGCCGCTTATCCATGCGAAGATAGCGGCCTTCGGAATGACCCGCCGAAAGGGCGCACGGGCCAATACCGACGAGGGTATCAAGGCGCTGCTGGAAAGCGAAGCGCCGGTTGTTACTATCGTCGGAAAGAGTTGGAAACTGCACGTCAAGAAGGTCCTGCGCGCTTCGCTGGGAGAAAATCTGAAGATGATCTCCGACTCGCTGGCGGCGATTGCCAAGGCTGGACGGGAGGTGTTCTTCGATGCCGAGCACTTTTTCGACGGATACCGCGCCGATGCCGATTATGCTCTCAAAACGCTTGAATCGGCCGTTGCCGGCGGGGCGTCGCGCCTGGTTTTGTGCGACACCAACGGCGGGTCGCTACCGGAGTTTATCGCCCAGGTTGTCGAAGATGTCCGACAGAGATTCCCCAACGCGATACTCGGGATCCACTGCCACAACGACGCCGCCCTTGGCGTTGCCAACACGCTGGCGGGGGTGGCGGCCGGGGCAAGACACGTACAGGGGACGATTAACGGCATCGGCGAAAGATGTGGAAACACGGACCTGATGAGTATCGTCCCGAACCTCGTCCTCAAGTGTGGATATGAGTGCCTGGTCGCCGGCGCGATGCAACGGTTGACCGAGGTCAGCCGATACTTCAGCGAGATCGCCAATCTCCCGCTACAGGAGAATCAGCCTTTCGTCGGCCTGGCTGCCTTCGCGCACAAGGGCGGGATGCATGTCCACGCCGTCCGGCGGAGCACCGCCACTTACGAACACATCGCCCCCGCTGAGGTCGGAAACTCCCGGCGGATACTCATCAGCGAACTGGCCGGGGCCGCCAGCGTCGCAGTCAAGGCCGATAAAAAATTCAACATCGACCAGGACAAAAACCTCGCCAAAAAAGTTATCCTCACCGTCCAGGAGATGGAAAACCAGGGCTACCAGTTCGAGGCGGCAGAGGCGAGTTTCGACCTGGTGGTAAGAAAAATCCTCGGCGGGAAGTGGCATCGCCGATTCTGGGAACTGGACCACTATCGGTGCGTTATCCTCCAGATCGGCCAAACCCCGACCAGCACCGAGGCCATTGTTAAACTGAACATCGACGGCGAGCCTGTCCACACGGTTTCCGAAGGCGACGGCCCGGTCAACGCGCTCGACGGTGCGATACGAAAGGCCCTGCTGCCGTATTACCCGTCGATAGACGAACTGCACCTGATAGACTTCAAGGTCCGCGTGGTCAACCCGAAGGCCGGGACCGCCGCCAAGGTCCGCGTAGTAATCGAGTTCCACGACGCGACCTGCGGATATTTCGGAACCGTCGGAGTGGATGAAAATATCATCCAGGCGTCGTGGAAAGCGCTGACCGACGCGATAGAATACAAACTGCTGAACGAGCAGGAAAAAATGAATATTGAATAATGAACGAGGAATGTCGAATTTCGAAGTAAAAGAAACAAGCCGGTAGGCCGGGACGAAGCGGAGCGGAGTCCCGGCGACTCGATAAAGGTGGGACTTCGCTTCGCTACGTCCCAGCCTACAAGAGAACTGACGAAATGGAAAAGATTTACGATCCGAAACAAGTTGAATCGGCTGTTTACCGGCGGTGGCTGGAGACGGGCGCGTTTGGGGCCGATGCCGACGGCGGAGCGAATACTTACTGTATCGTCATTCCCCCGCCGAACGTAACCGCCCCGCTGCACCTCGGACATGCGCTCAATAACACGCTTCAGGACATCCTCATCCGCCACAAGCGAATGACCGGGGCCGAGACGCTCTGGATGCCGGGCTGCGACCACGCCGGAATCGCCACGCAGACCGTCGTGGAAAAACGCATCCTGGCCGAAGAAGGCCGGCGGCGGACCGACTTCGCCCGCGATGAATTCATCGCACGCATCCAGGCGTGGAAAGACCAATACGAGGCCCAGATTATCGCCCAACTCAAGGCAATGGGCTGCTCGTGCGACTGGGACCGGACGCGGTTCACAATGGATGAAGTTTGCGCCCGGGCGGTGCGAGAGGCGTTCTTCCGCCTGTTCGCCGATGGGTTAATCTATCGCGGGAAACGACTGGTCAACTGGGACCCCGCCACGCAAACCGTCCTGGCTGACGACGAAGTCGAACACGAAACCGTCCAGGGACATTTCTGGTATATGAAATACCCGCTGGTCGAGTCGGTGGAAATTGAAGGCGAGACGATTGAGCATCTTACCATCGCCACGACCCGCCCGGAGACGATGCTCGGCGACACAGCCGTGGCTATGAACCCCGCCGACCCGAGAGCCGAGGCGCTGATCGGTAAAAAAGTCCGCCTGCCGCTGGTCGGAAGGATTATCCCCATCATCGCCGACGAACACGTCGTCTTACCCGACCCCGAAAGCGAAGACGAAAAGGCACGCTTCTCCACCGGCTTCCTGAAGGTTACGCCCGCACACGACCCGGACGACTGGCAGATAGGCCAACGACACGACCTGCCGATTATCAACGTCATGGCCCCGGACGGCTCGATATCCGACAAGTTCGGATGGGATGATGCCGTCGGCAGCGACGCCGAACAACTGCTCGGAATGGACCGTTTCGAGGCCCGCGAAGCCATCGTCGAATGGTTCCGAACCGAAAACCTCCTCGAAGACGTCCGCCCCTACACGCACGAAGTAGGCCACAGTTACCGCTCCCACGTGCCCATCGAACCATACCTCTCCGACCAGTGGTACATAGCGGTAAAAAAACAAATCCCCTCAATGCCCGATGAAGGAACAATCGAAGAGACCGACATTCCCATTAATTCACTCGCGGGGCTTGCATTGAAACCCCTGCTTGACGGGAAAGTAAAATTCACGCCGGAGCGATACGCAAAAACCTACCAAAGTTGGTTGGAAAACCTCCGCGACTGGCCCATATCAAGACAACTGTGGTGGGGACATAGGATACCGGTGTGGAGTTTCACTCTTGAGGGATGGAGCGAGGGAAAGGTGACCGAAACGGATGATCGTTGTCTCCATTTGATCCATGATCTCTTTGAAAACAACGCAGACCAAGTTGCCGTGCCAAATGCCAGGGTCAATAGTGATGGAAATGAGTTCTCGATTCCTTCCAACGGTATTGTGCGATTGTGTGTCCGCGATGATGAAGAAATTGAGACTCGACTCGAATCTGCCGGTTTCGAGAAAGACCCCGACGTTTTGGACACCTGGTTTTCGTCGGCACTGTGGCCTATCAGCACTATGGGTTGGCCTGAGGAGACGGACCTTCTCAAGGCGTTTTATCCGACTGATTTGCTGTGCACTGCGCGTGAGATTATTACGTTATGGGTCAGCCGGATGGTTATGTTCGGGCAGTATTTTCGGGGCGATATTCCGTTTTCGCAGGTCTATATCCACGCGATGATCCAGGACGGGGCAGGCCGGAAAATGTCCAAGAGTCTCGGCAACGGGATCGACCCGCTGGATATCATCGCCTCGCACGGTGCCGACGCGATGCGCTTTACGCTGACGAGTATGACCACCGAGACCCAGGACGTCCGTATGCCGGTCGAGGAGATGACGCTTCCCGACGGCAGGGTGGCCAACACATCCCCGAAATTCGACATCGGGCGGAACTTCTGCAATAAACTCTGGAACGCCTCGCGCTTCGCAATGATGAACCTCGAAGCCATGCCGGCATGGAGCGAAATCCACCCGCGCGAAAACCTTTCTGACCGGTGGATTATAAGCCGGCTGAACGCGACCGTTCGCGACGCGACGGCCGCTCTCGACGCCTACCGCTTCAACGACCTTGCCGACGTGCTTTATCACTTTATGTGGAACGATTTCTGCGACTGGTACCTTGAGGTCGCCAAGATTCGCATCAACTCCGGCGAGCCGGCCGCCAAGGCGGTCCTTGCCCATTGCCTCGACGTTCTGCTTCGTCTGCTGCATCCGGTTGTGCCGTTTATCACCGAGCGGATATGGTCGCAGTTGGGCGAGGTCGTCCCGCATCGCGGCCCCGGCGATTCGCCGGCTGAAGAGATGCTCATCCGCGCCCGCTGGCCACTGGCCGATGCCGCCATGATTGACGATGCAGCCGAGGCGGATTTTGAGTTCTATCGTGATGCCGTTCGCGGCGTGCGGAACCTCCGGGCGGAGCACAGTGTTCCCCCGAAGCAGCAAATTACAGTCTCATTCGATCCGGGCAGCGAGGCGGGCAAGGTCGTTACCGACAACCGGGAACTGTTCGAGTCGCAGATTTCCGGCGCGACGGCCGACGCCGCCGGTGCGGAGACCGACCGGGGCGATGCGGGGACCTTCACCGTCGGCGGGACGCCGTTTTACGTATTGGGTGTAATTGACATCGAGGCAGAGCGCGCCCGGCTGACCAGGCAGGCCGAGACGATTCAAAACGGCATCACCGGTATCGAAAAGAAACTCGCCAGCGAAGGTTTCGTCGCCAAGGCTCCAGCCGAGGTCGTTCAGCGCGAGCGGGAACGCCTCGACGCACTGAATCGCGACCTCGAAGCCGTTACAAAGTCGCTGAAATCACTGTGAAGAAAAAGACTCCCGTCCCCTTTTTCTAAGGTTTTCCTGTTGCCGACAGTATCAGGCGGGAGAGGATTTCGTATGCGCCGTCGGCGTTTGCGCCGGCTACGAGGGGATTGGGATTGCCAAGCAGGCCGCAGGTCAGATCGTATCTGCTGTAGATGATGGCTGCGCGTTTGTCCCGCCTGACACATTCGAGTCTGGGGTGTAATTTTTTTCGCCGCGAGCCGGCGACGTGCCGGTAGGTAACTTTTCCAAGTCCCCGAAGCATCGGATGTCTGCTGAACATAGTTCCCATCGCGTCGGGGCCGTACCAGTCGGCGACGATCTTGCGGAACGCTGCATCGAAGGCGTTCCTGCCTTTTCTATGATGTCCGCCGGCCTGGTCCGCGATAAGTGTTCCGCCGGCGTCAATCCACGCGCGGATTGCGTCGAGTTGTTTTTTTGTGAATCCCGGATCGCCGCTGCCCGTCAGGTGTGCGACCTTCGCGCCTGCGACGGCCAGTTGTTCGGGTATAACGACCTTGATCTCGCACTTGATCTTTTCTTTTGCCGCCAGGAGTCGGCTGAAGCGTTCAAACGCCAGCGGTTCGGGGTCCCAGAGGTGCGGGTTGTCGCCGTACTTTATCCTCGCCAGGGTGACGGTGCGATTGACAGCCGGAAACGGCCTGGCGAAAACTTCGGCGAAGCAGGTCAGTTTTGTGGGCATTTTTTTCAACGATGCCCGGTCGCACGCGAAGTAGTGCAGGTTGGCGCCGAGCACGAAGGCGTCTTTTCGCGTGGCATAGAGGCGTTTTTCCCATGCGTCGGCGGGAGCGCCGTGGACCACGAACGCCAGTACGCGAGTCGGGCAGGCTAATTGCTGGATGCGGAGGCTTTTGTCTTTTATCGGCAGATAGATTGTTCCCAGCGGATGGTCGGCAAGGTCCACGTTTGTCAGTTCCAGTTTTGGCCAGAGTTTTTCCAGCAGGTTCCTGACCGAGCCGGTGAAGCCCGGCGACGCCGTATCGGGATGAAATACCAGCAGCCCGCCGAGTTGGACGAATCGCTTGAGTTTAGTCTGCCCGGCCTCGTCGAATTTCAGCGGTTTGGTCCCTGCGATGTAGAGGATGCGCGAGTCGGTCAGTTCTTCGACCGGGACCTTGAGGTTGACGACCTGCCAGTTGGCAGGACGCTCGGACCGCTTCGCTAGCCATCCGGTCAGTGCAGCCAATTCGCGCGCGTGGTTGTCCCAGTCGCCGGAGTGCCGGAGTTTGTTGATTACGACCGGGGCCGACCCCTTGGCCAGGAACAGCAGCGAGAAAGCCGTGTCCACAAGCACGCCGCCGTAACCCTCGTTCGTTAACTTGTACGGAACGGACCCATTGGGCTTCTGCGCCTTCAGGATGGTTGCGGCGATTTCGCGGAACCAGTCGTGCGAGCCGAAGTATTTAATCCCCGCCGCCTGTGCGACCCTTTCGCAGTTGTAAAAGTAATATGTCGCGAATTCAGGCCAGCCGTGGTTGTCGGTGGCGCTGAAGTTTTTTTCCATCCATTTCATTCC
>DAOVLS010000261.1 GCA_030631125.1 Planctomycetales bacterium | reverse complement strand
TTGGGGCGTTGTCAACGCCCAGTGCCGCAGGCCACTCGGTAAAAAGGCGCACTTTTTCGAGGTCAACCCGCGTTTCGGAGGGGGCGTTCCGCTGGCAATCGCCGCCGGGGCGAACCTGCCGAAATACGTTATAGAAGATGCGCTGGGTCTGCCTGTCTCTGCCGGGCTAGGCGAGTTCGAACCGGACCTGCTGATGCTGCGATACGATGAAGCGGTATTCGTCCACGCCGATAATCCTTCAGAACTGCCGGGATTCGATACGCCGCAGAAGAGATAATTTGCCGTCATGTCCACCCGAACCCGCCACATCCGGGCTGTTGTCTTTGACCTGGACGACACGCTCTTCCTTGAGCGCAACTATGTTCGCAGCGGCTTCACCGCCGTGGGCGAATACCTCCGCATCCGGACCGGTCGCCGGTCGGCGTTTGAGCAGTGGATGTGGAGGCGGTTTGTCTCGGGCCGGCGAGACGGGATGTTCGACGCGCTCAACGCTCATTTCGGCCTGGGCCTGACCGGCAGGGAAATTCGCCGACTCGTCGGCGTTTATCGCCGCCACAGGCCTGACATCCGCCCGTGCCGCGGCGTCGAGGCGGTGCTGGCGAATCTCCGCCGACGTCGGCTGAAACTGGGGCTGATTTCCGACGGCTTCCTGCCCGCCCAGCCACTGAAACTGGAGGCAATCGGGCTGGGGAAATACTTCCATAAAGTTATCTTCACTGAGCAGATGGGTCGGGATGCGTGGAAGCCTTCGCCTCGTGCGTTTGAGTCGATCCGTCGGGCATTGCGCGTCCCGCATGCCGGGTGTGTTTATGTAGCCGACAACCCCTCCAAGGATTTTCTCGCCCCTAACGGCCTGGGTTGGATGACGATTCAATGGCGCAGGGGTCGGCAGGTTCACACGGGTAATCCCGCACCGCAGGGAGGCAAACCACAGAGGGTCATACGATCGGGTCCGCAACTGCTGCGACTGGTGGCACGGGCGTCTCGCCCGTGAATTTACGGGTACGTGTTTATTGATGAGTGTATAAATAATGTCCAGCTAATCTGCCTGCGAGAAAGGGAGCGGGCGGCCTGCCTGAAGCCGCCCGTCGATTTCTTGCGATTGTCTGCTGAGCGATTACTTCCGCCTTCGCCGGATCAACGCCAGCCCGCCCACGACGAGAAAACTCAGCGTTACCGGTTCGGGAAGGATAATCAGTGTGCTGTTGTCAATATCGAACGAATAATAAATATCGGTTACCTTGAGATGAATGTCGTACGGATTGAACGGGTCGCAGACACCAAGGCCGAGTGATTCCAGATACGCATAGTCCACCGAAAAAACCGGTTGGTCGCCGGCGTCCGTCTCGTAAACCCAATCACCGTCAAGGTCCCACCTGTATGAGTCAATGTCATCATCGTCGTCCCACGAACCACTGGCGTCCAGTGTGAGCGTCTCGTCCGCATCAATAGTATAGGGACCATCGGCATCAGCCACAGGCGGCGAGCCGTAAGGAGGAGACATCGACAGGTCGAACGTCTCGCCGGTGGCATTGGCCGCCTGGCCACTTATGGCCACCGTCTCGCCCGCTGCCAGAACGATCTGGGCCAACACAAGGTCCAACGCCGTACTCTCGGGCTTGATACCGAAGGCGCCATCCAGCAGGACGACGGACTCATTCGGCGTACGGGCCACCAGCATCTCGGTGTCGAAAAGCATGAAGTGCGTATCCCAGGGCCGCTCTGTGACTTCGTCCAGGAACGCAGCATTGGTCAGCGTCGGTGTCGGCATGGCGCCGCCCAAAGCACCAATCTGGTTCATAGGCCCGTCGAACGAACAGTCAACCGCCGTTACGATGTCTTCCTCACAGTCTGCGACAAGGTGAACCAGCGTGGACTGATACCCATCGCCAAGGTCCACCGGATTGTCCACCACAACCGTTACACTCGCCTGGGCTACTGTTGCCAGACCCAGCACTGCAATTATTGCCAAAGTAGTTCTCATTACCGGCTTCTCTTTCTCAAGAACCAAAGATGAATTCCGTCGGAATTGATTCGATCAAAGCACGCTCCTTCATCCGCGGACTTACGGTTTCTTCCGGCCGATTGTCCACAGTTACCTTGATTTTTAAGTATATCTCGAATCGGCATTTTGTCAAGATGTTCCGCCGGTGGATAGCGTCAAGTATTGTGTGTAAGTTTAGAGCAATTCACGCCATTCTGTAGCGTTTGCTCTGCCTGCGGCGTTGGCTGATAGCGTCCGGCTGCATCGACAACCCTACCGGGTTGGGCTGCTTAAAAAGGTTGTCCCACCACCAAGGTGGTGGGCTATTCTCACAAGTCCTCACCGCAGCGAGGACGGCTGAAGCAGTTGGGCAACAGGCCCTTATCGTGTTTGGTATAAAAAGGGGATGAAACGAGATTGCTCGACGGACATTAGAAATGCAGCACGTAATAAACACGTACATTCACGGGCGAGACGCCCGTGCTACGCTTTACGTGAACAGGCGTATTTTGCTTGGTTCGAGCGATGCGACGCTTTGGGTTGGCTGGGGTTGGGGTTGAATTTCTTCTTCGTCCGATTCGAAGCCGACGGCTTGGCGCACGACGTAGATGGGTCTTTGCCTGGTTTCGTCGTAAATTCTTCCGACGTACTCGCCGCAGATACCGATTGCCGCCAGTTGCATCCCTGTCAGCCCGACGGCCAGCATCACCAGGTTGGCGAGAATCGCTCCGCCGAGAAAAGGCCAGAGTATCAGTGCGAAGACGCCATAGAGTATCGCCGTCGCTGCCATTGCTGCACCTGTCAATCCGATTAGTCGAAGCGGCATCACGGAGAAATCGAACAGACCGGCTGATCCCATCGGTGCCGGTTTGCTCGGCGTGTCTCCGGGAGCGGAATCGTATTGAACCTCTGCCTGGCGGAAACCTGCCCAGCGGACCAGGCCACGAAGAAAACGCGACCTCTCGCGCACCTGGCGGAGAACCTCGACGACCTTTCGGTCCAGCAGGCGGAAATCCGACCGGTTGGTTACGTCCATACCCGTCAACCGTCGGGCCAGACCGTGGACGCACCTTCTTGTCAACCGGCGAGGCAGGGAAGCCTCTTCGGTGTGCGTTTTGACCGTGCAGACCACCTCGTATCCCTGGCGCCATTTGGCGACGAGTTCGGCGATAATCTCCGGGTGGTGTCGTCCGTCGGCGTCGATGCTGATAACGGCCAGCCCCGTCGCGTAGTCGTAACCGGCGGTTATCGCTTCGGCGTCTCCAAAGGTGCGAGAGAACGAAACGTATCTGACACGTTCGTCGTCTTCACCGAAGCCGCGAATAATCTCCAGCGATTCGTCAGTCGAACCGTCGTCGATGAAGATAATCTCGTACGACTGATCCAGTTTGTCCGCAGCCTGGCGCAAATTCGAATAGAATTCCGGCAGACTTTGGGCTTCGTTGAAAATCGGAACGACGAAACTGAATGTAGTTTCCGCGATGTCGTGATGCTCATCCATAGCAATCAACCTTGAATTTCACCATAGACTAACTACTCCTGCGGATTTGTAAAGACCCATGCAGTCCAGGCCCAGCCATTCGAATGTTCGGGCTTCTTGAAGCATGCGTCATGTATCATTTTTTCTCCGGCACCGAGCCTGCCAACCCTACCTGCTTCTGGACCTTATTCGTAAAGTTCCTTTCGGTGGTACTGCCCTTCTCGACAATACGGATTGTCCCTGCGGGCGGGCCGGTGGTCTTGAACATTACGGTTACTTTCCGGTCCCCTGCCTGAAATTCCACGCCCACGTCTTTGCCATTCTGGAGTACTTTGGATTCGCACATCCGCGTCAGGGTCTTCCGGTCGCCGACCTCGATGAGGTGCAGCAGGAAGTCGGCCTTTTGGGCCTTTGTCGGCGAGACTTCCACTCGCCATTGGCCGAGCAGAGGATTCGTCCGTTTGACGTAGCGCCACTTGGGCGGCAGGGACCAGTTTCGCCCGTCGCACCAGAACTGCTTTCCAGGCCCGCCGACCTTCGTAATCTCCGCTTTTGCCGGTAGCAGCGTCCGGCAGAACAGCCTGCCGCCCTCGTACGCCCAGGAGAAAGTGTCGCCCTCAATTTTCGGTTTGACCGGCGAGTGCAGCAGGAAGGTTTTTTTGTATTCAGGCTTTACGGCCGTTACCCGGTCGAGGATTACAAAATGGTTCGGCGGGACGAACACGAACTGGCGAAGTGCCAGGGCGCACTTTTTTTCGTTGTAGCAGGGCGTAGCGTCGCTTGCGATGTAGGTGAAGGCCTTGTGTGTCTCGAAGGCTTTGACCTTCGCGCCGATCTCTTTGTTCATTCCGCCGTCGTTGGGTACTTCCGGCTTGCCTTCACCCGGTGCAGGTACGCCCCAATGGTAGGGCATCTTTTCGCCCGGCATGTGGATAAGGATGCAGTTGTGAGCGATGGTGCGGCAGTAGAAGTGGCTGAGGTGAATGCCCGGCTCCGGCCGCGTGCCCGTATCGAGCGCCAAGTGTCCCTTCCTGTATATCAGGAAATTATTTTCGTCGAAGTGTTTGTGCTGATTGGTGATGCTGCCGGTGG
>DAOVLS010000441.1 GCA_030631125.1 Planctomycetales bacterium | reverse complement strand
GACGTAGAAGGGACGATATCAGCCGACCGGAGATATGTAACCATGACGGTTCGCCCGGCGGTAACCGTTCTCAACTCGATTGACATGTTCGCCTGGGGCACCGGCGGCTTCATCCAGTTGCCGAATATCAGCACGCAGATGCTGGAGTGCACCGTTTCTGTCCCTGACGGCGGGACGCTCCTGCTGGGCGGGCAGAAAACCGCAGGGGAGGTCGAGCGGGAAATGGGCGTGCCCATCCTCTCGAAGATACCGATACTTAACCGCATAACCACCAATCGCGCCAAGGTACGCGATGACCAGACGCTGCTGATCCTGGTCAAACCCATGATAATCATTCAGCGCGAGTACGAAGATGCGGCTTTCCCGCCGTAGGGCTTTGTTGCTCGTCAATTGACGTATTCGGACGGCGTGAAGTAGTCATCATGACTGCGAAACGGCAAGCCGCGAGGCTTGCCGTTTCGCAGTCTTTTTTTTAAATCCCTTTTCGTGTGTGTGGTTTTGATACGGACACCGGAAGCGGTTTGTGTTACCATCAATCAGGACCGAACCGAGGAGAAAAAGATGACGGTATCGACGACAATTCGTAACCTTTGTGTTTGGAGGCGCCTGGTCTCGATTGCAGTTGTGGCGGCGGCGGTTTGTATTGGACTGCCGGTTGCGTCTTCAGGCCCCGCGACCGGGCCGGCAAGTCGGCCCGCCGCAACTACCGCCCCGCGAAGGGGGCCTTTGAAGCACTTGAAGATCGACCGGCGAGGCAGGCGGGTTATCGTGGATGCGACCGTTATGCTTCGCAAGGGGATGCTCGAATTCCTCCTGTGCGCCGAAGGGGTAAAGGACCACGAGACGCTTCTTGTAACCGATGCCAGGCCGTCGTCGCTTCACGCGGCCCTTCTGGCGCTGGGACTTGCGCCGGGCAGACCGGCGCAGTGGGTTACTCCGGCGGGGGAAAAGCCCGTCTTCATATCACCGGCCGGCGCTGCGCTGATTGTCACTGTCCGATGGACCGATAAAAAGGGCGCCACACACGAAGTCCCCGTAACCGACTGGATGATGGAAGTGGCGACGAAGAAAAAAATGCACAAGACGCGATGGATCTTTGTGGGTTCGGACTTCATTAATGACGGGCGCTACTGGGCCGACGTTGAGGGGCTTCACATATCCGTAACCAATTTCGCTTCGGCCGTCATTGACGTGCCGTTCAAGAGCACCTCGGCCGACGCCTTGCGGGAGTTCGGCGTCAATACTACCGCGGTTCCGCCGAAGGGTACGCCGGTGAAGTTGATAATCCAGGCCGCCAAGGGCGCTGAGACCGCTCCGGCGGCGAGGATGATCTTCGACATCGACGCGGTCGGAAGGATCAAACTGGACGGCAGGGTCGTCGCGCCGGAGAATATCTCCAGGGTTGTCAGGGGATTCCTTTCTCGCCACGCCGACGCTTCGGCGTCCGTCCGCATCGACGCCCGGGCGATTGTCTTTGATCGCGAAAGGCTGCGCGGAATTCTCGAACAGGCGGGCCTGGCCAGGATAACTTTCACTACCCGCGACCTGCACGCCGAAATCCTGCCCAGAACGCCCGGACAGGCCCACCAGGCCATCGCCTGGTGGAAGAAACAGTTTGCCCAGGCGGAGGACCTGATAGTCGATCCCGCCGAGGACGCAGCCGCAACGCTCAAGCACATCAAACGGCGTATCAAGCAGGTCGAGGCGCTTTCGGAACTTTGGGCCGACTACGCCGCCGGACTCAAAGCGGCAATGGACCGGCACAACGCACAGAAGAAGAAAGAAAAAGAATCAGACTAATACTGCGTCAATCCTGATCCGATGGGCGCCATGCCCTCACCCGTCTAAAGGGGGTGGGCATGTTTACGCCACAACATGCTTACGCCCTCCGCTGCGCTACGGGCGAAAGCATGGCACCCATCCGTTGGATTTATGGGTTATAGGGTAATACCTTGATGGATGAATCCAGTAATCACGTCGGCGTCGCGTCGGTGCTGCGGCGGAATGGATTAGCGATGCTCATCGCCGCCGGTGCGACCGTGGCTGTGCAGTTGGGGGCGTATTTTGCCGCCGACGGCGCGATGTCGCCGGTCGCTGCCGCTGTTGTAACGCTGCTGGTGAGTTTGCTGTGGATTATCGTGGCTGCGCCGGTATTTGCTGCGGGGGGTCGGTCGGTTGTGGATGGATTGTTTCGCGGCGGGGCGGTGGTCGATGCGAGCATAGTGGTACTGATTGTTCTCGTCGTCGCCGGCGATGTGGTCGGCCCGACCGGGGCGATCAAGATATACCTCATTTTCTGCAGCGTTGCGCTGGCGGGGTGCTCACTGGTGCTGCTGGGACGAAACATCGCAAACAGGCATGTTCTGTCAGCCGTTGCGGTGTTGCTTATAT